>JAAZHP010000205.1 GCA_012510625.1 Bacillota bacterium | reverse complement strand
GATAACGAACTATTAGGGGAGTATTTTCTCAGCGCCAGGCCTTACAGAACTGTGTGTGAAATGTCCATTAAGGGGGTTGTATATGTTCGCCACGTTTACCGCAATTTTTGAAGCTCTGGATGCTATTGAAAAGGAGTTGAGTGATTCTAACACCCCAAAAAAACGCGAAAAATTAATTGAAACGCTCCTTTCGCTTCGCAGAACCATGGATAAGTGTGTCCAGTACTGGCTTAAATTTGAAGAGCGTGTTACCGAAATCCAGGATCGATATGAGCTGACGCTGCCGGATACGCTGCCTCCTGGATTCCTTGAAGATCTTGACGGCAACATCGATGCACCTGAGCCGGTCAACGTGGCCCCTGCAGGCCTTGCCGGCGAAGAGAGCCCTGATGTCATGCCGGAGGAGGAAGCGCACCAAAAAGCTCCGGTTAGTGAAATAACGGCAAGCGCTTTCCGGCGCGGTCTAGGTTTCTGGGAGCTGGCCATGCTCAAAGAGGCGGTAGACGAATTTAAAAAGGTGGTTGAAGACGATCCCGACCTGGTGGTGGGCCATATCTGTCTCGGCCTATCGAGCGCGCAGCTGGGCAAGGTTGAAGAGGCTTTCAGGGAGTTGAAACTGGTTCTGGCGCTGGATCAGAACAAGTTTATCCGCGCGCTTGCCCTGAACACCCTGGGAATCATCCTGGCGCAGAAAGAGGAATACCTTCAGGCAGAGCATTACTTTAAGCGAGCCGTTGCCGAGGATCCCGATTTAAAAGAAGCCTGGTTCAACCTTGCAGCAACATATTACAATCTGCGGCGCCACCGGGAGGCGGCGGCTGCTTTTGAGAAAGCCTCTGCGCTGGCCGGCGACGACTGGGAAATAGAGCTTTACCTCGGACGTTCGTACAGCTACTTGGGTCGGCACAAGGAAGCCGTCAGAGCGCTGCAGAGAGCTTTCCGGAACAACCCCAATGAGCCGCTGATTACCTTTGAGCTGGGTGTGGTTTACCGTCTGCTGGGAGAGGACCGCAGGGCGCAGTGTTACTTCCATACTACGCGCAAGCTAATGGAGCTGAAGGAATAGGCTTGCTCTCCGCTGCCCGGATGGGCAGGATTTAAGCTTCTTATTCACGAAGTTTTACTTGCAATGAAAATCCTGGTGATAATCCCAGCGAGGAGGCAGCTGCACCGGTGAAACGAGTGAAGATTGCCATTATCGGGGGAACAGGGGTTTACGATAATCCTTTTCTGGAAGAAGCTCGCGAGTTGGTTGTGGAAACGGGCTACGGCAAAGTGCTCTTCTGTCGCGGCTATTACAAGAATCGAGAGATCTATTTCCTGGCCCGCCACGGCCCCGGCCACGCGGTTCCGCCGCACCTGGTTAATTACAGGGCCAACATCGCCGCTTTAAAGAAGCTGCAAGTCGACGCGGCGATTTCTACCGCCGCGGCAGGCTCTATGCGGCGGGGAATGCCTCCGGGAAGCCGGGTGGTCATAGACCAGTTTATCGATTTCACTAAGAGCCGTCCCGCCACCTTTTACGAAGGGGGCGGGGCCGGGGTGGTCCACGTAGACCTGACCGAGCCTTACTGTCCGGAGATTCGCCGGGCTATTACGAGGGCCGGCAGGTTGCTGGAAAAGCCGCTCATCGATGGAGGCTGCTATGTATGCACGGAAGGCCCCCGCTTCGAGACGCCCGCGGAGATCAGGATGTTTGCCCAATGGGGCGCTGACCTCGTGGGAATGACCAACGTGCCCGAGGTGGTCCTGGCGCGGGAGGCGGGACTTTGCTATGCCACCATCGCGCTGGTTTCCAATTATGCCGCCGGCATAACGGCCGCGCCGTTAAGCCACGAAGAAGTTCTGGAAGAGATGGCGCGGAGCAAGGAATCGCTGGATCGGCTGCTTTTAGAAGCAGCCGCTGAAATAGCCGCGGATAGATCTTGCCGCTGCTCTTTTGGCGCCGGGCCCTGGCCGCCTGGACCGGAGGCTAATGTCCATGACGCATGAGCCGCTTAGGACCCTCTACTGGGAAAATGGCTCACTCTTTTTGCTTGATCAGCGCCTTCTCCCGGGAGAGATCTCCTACCTTGAGTGCCGGACCGTTGAAAAGGTGGCGGAAGCGATCCGGGCGATGGTTGTGCGCGGTGCGCCGGCCATCGGTATCAGCGCCGCTTTTGGGATGGTTCTGGGGGCGCGGCAGCTTGCCGCAGAAGGAGTGGGGGCGCCGGACATGCGGCGGCGGCTGGCCGGTATTGCCGCCTGCCTGCGGAGCACCCGTCCCACTGCGGTAAACCTTCACTGGGCGCTGTGCCGGATGGAGTTAAGGCTGGAAGAGACCGCCGGGCTTTCCGGCGAAGAGATAATTGCCATGCTGGAAGAGGAAGCGCAGTTGATGCTCTCCGGGGACATCTCCACCAACCGCCGGATTGGGGTTCATGGAGAGCCGCTTATCCCAGACGGGGCCTCCATCTTGACACACTGCAATGCCGGCGCCCTGGCTACGGCCGGTTACGGTACCGCCTTGGGGGTGATTCGCGCCGCCGCCGCAGCGGGGAAAAGGCTGCATGTTTTTGTTGACGAAACCAGGCCGCTGCTGCAGGGGGCGCGCCTTACTGCCCTGGAACTGCGCCATGAGAAGATCCCTGTCACGCTTGTTGCCGACAGCTGCGCCGGCTATCTCATGGCTTCCGGCAAGATCGACCTGGTCATTACCGGGGCCGACCGTATCGCCGCAAACGGTGATACGGCCAACAAGATTGGCACTTATACGCTGGCCGTGCTGGCGCGGCAGCATGGAATTCCTTTTTACATCGCCGCGCCCTGCTCTACGATTGACCTTTCCCTGGAGGACGGCAGGGGAGTTGTCATCGAAGAGCGCAATCCCTCAGAGCTGACCACGCTGATGGGGCGGCAGATTGCCCCTGCCGGAATTGACGCTCTGAACCCGGCCTTTGATGTTACCCCGTCGGAGCTGATCAGCGCGCTGATTACCGAACGCGGGGTTCTCTACCGGCCTGGCCGGGCCGGGCTGGCGGAGCTAATGGGAAAGGGGGAAAGATAATATGGGGAAGATTCTATTTACCGGAGCCTGTATCATTACCATGGATGAAGAGAAGCCGGAATACTTTACCGGGGACCTGCTCATAGAAGGTGACCGCATCGCCGCCGTCAGCGAGAGGGCGGGGGCAATTGAAAGGCCGCGGGCCGGGCGGGTCATTGAAGGCCGCGATCTGCTGCTAATGCCGGGGCTGGTCAATACACACGGCCATGCCGCCATGACTCTGCTGCGGGGTTATGCCGATGATCTGCCGCTGCAGGAGTGGCTTGAAGAGAAGATCTGGCCCGTAGAAGAGAATCTCACCGGAGACGATGTCTACTGGGGAACGCTGCTGGCCATCGCCGAGATGCTCAAGGGCGGCACGACCACCTTTACCGATATGTATTTTTTCATGGAGCGGGCCGCAGAAGCGGCCGCTGAGGGTAAAATACGAGCCGTTCTATCGCGCGGCCTCATCGGCCTGGGAGAGGGGGGCGAGAAGGCGCTGCGCGAGGCGGCCGACTTTCAGCGCAACTGGCAAGGCGCCGCCGGAGGACGCATCAGCGTCACCTACGGACCGCACGCGCCTTATACCTGTCCTCCCGATTTCCTGCGCCGGGTTATGGATGAAGCGGATAAGACAGGCAGCGCGCTGCAGATTCATGTTGCCGAAACAGCGCGCGAGGTGGAGGAATGCAAGCGCCAATACGGCAGCACGCCGGTAAGGCATCTGCACCGGCTGGGCCTTTTCGAGCGGCGCGTCATCGCAGCCCACTGTGTCCACCTGGATGATGAGGATATTGAAATTCTGGCGGAGAAGAAGGTGGGGGTAGCCCATAATCCCGGCAGTAACCTGAAGCTGGGAAGCGGGATCGCGCCCGCAGCGCGGCTTCTTGACACCGGGGTCACGGTGGGGCTGGGGACCGACGGCGCGTCAAGCAATAACAACCTCGATCTCCTCGAGGAGATGCGCCTGGCGGCGCTGCTGGCCAAGGGAAAGGCTATGGAACCTACCCTGATTCCGGCCAGGCAGGCTCTGCAGATGGCCACAATCAACGGCGCTTCACTGCTGGGCCTGGCTGATGTGGGGATCTTGAAGGAAGGCTTTAAAGCCGATCTCATTGCTCTCAATCTAAAAGAGCCTCAGGCGGCGCCGCTCTTTGATCCCCCGGCGCACGTGGTCTACGCAGCGGCGGCGGCGGATGTCCGTTTCGCTGTCGTTGACGGGGAAATGCTGGTTGAAGAAGGCCGCCTTACCGGGCTGGACATGGAGAAAATTATTGATGAGTGCAACCGCCGGGCGGAGAGGCTTACAGGAAGGAGTCTGAAGAAACCGTAGAATATGGCCATAAACCTGTTGATCACCAATGACGACGGTATCTATGCCGAAGGAATCCAGCTGCTCAGCCAGGTTCTCTTCGAAAGCGGCCGCTACAACCTGACCGTTGTGGCTCCGGATCACGAGAGAAGCGCCGTCGGGCATGCCATTACCATGCACCGGCCGCTGCGGGTGGAGCAGGCCCATTTTTTGCACAACCCCGCCCTGATCGGCTGGGCAGTAAACGGAACTCCTTCCGACTGTGTAAAGCTGGCCGTGGAGGCGTTATTAGAAGAGAAGCCCGGCTTGATCATTTCGGGAATTAACCGCGGCAGCAACCTGGGCACCGATGTACTCTATTCAGGCACGGTCTCCGCCGCCGTGGAAGGGGTTATCCTCGGCATCCCCTCGGTGGCGGTTTCCCTAACCGGAGGAGGGAAAAGTGAGGATTTCATTTCCGCCGCTGAATTTGTCCGCGATTTCATTCCCCATCTCATTAACGAAAAGCTTCCCGCCGGAACCCTGTTGAATATAAATGTCCCGGCGGGCTGCAGCGTGAAGAAGGAGGCCAGGATTACCCGCCTGGGCACCAGGCGCTACCGCAACAGCTTTGATCGGCGCACCGACCCGCGCGGCTTGATCTACTACTGGCTGGCCGGCGAACTGATCGAAGGGGAAGAAGAGGAGGACAGTGATGTGCAGGCGGTTCGGGAGGGTTATATTTCCATAACGCCGGTCCATTTTAACCTGACCAACGACGCCATTATTCCGGAGCTTAAAAAGATGGTAGCCCGCATGGGCTTGGGCGGCCGGTAAAATCACCGGCTTAATTTTGGCTCCAATTATTTTTTGCAGCTATAAGAAATTTGGCATCAAGGAGTGATTCAATGTCATTGCTGGAGCAGGAAAGCGCCAACTGCTACCGCATCCGACGGCGGGGCAAAATGCGCGTTGATGCGGTGGTATACCTGAACAAGGCATTGAAGCGCTCTTTTAAAGAAGATGAAGCGCTGCAGCAGCTGGCTGACGCCGCCGCTTTGCCGGGCGTGGTGGAGCCGGTGGTGGGAATGCCCGATATTCATACCGGTTTCGGGCTGCCCATTGGCGGGGTCATGGCCGTTGATGCCGCCGGCGGGGTCGTCTCCGCCGGAGCGGTGGGGATGGATATCAATTGCGGCGTGCGCCTTCTGCGCACCAGCCTGGAGGCGAAATCGCTGGATAAGCCCCTGCTGCGCAAACTGCTCCATGCTATCGTGGAGAGGGTCCCCACCGGGGTGGGGAAGAAAAGCCGCCAGGCCGCCCTGGTGCGAAATAATCTTAAAAAGTACCTGGTTAAAGGCGTTCCTTTCTTGATCGAGCAGGGCTTCGGCCGGCCGGAGGATCTGGAGTGCATTGAAGAAGGAGGCGCCATGAACGGAGCCGATCCGGCGGCGGTAAGCCCCGAGGCGGTGGAGCGCGGCGCACAGCTGTCGACCATCGGCGGGGGCAACCATTTCATCGAGCTGGGCCTGGTGGAGAAAGTCTTTGATTCTGCCGCGGCGGCAAAGCTGGGGCTCGCCGAAGGGCAGCTCTCGGTGATGATCCATACCGGCAGCCGCGGCTTTGGTCACCAGATCTGCACCGACTATACCGCGCTGATGTGGAATGCTGCAGCCAGGTTGAAGCTGGAAATACCCACGAAAGGACTGGCTGCGGTCCCAATCAAGTCTGCGGAGGGGCAGCGCTACCTGGAGGCCATGGCCTGCGCCGTTAATTTCGCTTTCTGCAACCGCCAGTGGATCACCCACGACGTCCGCCAGGCTTTCAGCGCGGTGCTTGGCGGAGACGACCGGGATTACGATTTAGGGCTGGTCTATGATGTTGCTCACAATATTGCCAAGTTTGAAGAGCTGCGCGGGAAACGGCTGCTCATTCACCGCAAGGGAGCAACGAGAGCGCTGCCTCCCGGTCACCCCAACAACCCGCCTCTCTACAGGGATCTAGGCCATCCGGCCTTGATCCCGGGAAGCATGGGGACGGCATCCTATGTGATAGTTGCCGGGCCCAAAGTAGAGCACACCTTCTACTCGGTAAATCACGGGGCCGGCCGCGTCCTCTCACGGGGGGCGGCAAGGCGCGAGATTGAAGTGGAAGAGCTAAAGAAATCTCTGGGCGAGATCATGGTTCTCGGCCGCAACTACCGGGAATATCTTGACGAGGCGCCGCAGGCGTACAAGGATATCGAAGCGGTAATAGACACTTTTACTGAAATAGGGTTTACCCGCAGGGTAGTCCGGCTGCAGCCCCTGGCCGTGATAAAAGGACAGGGCAAAGAAAGCTGAATGTCCTCTCATAACAAGCTCCTTTCAGGCATATACATAGGTGGAAATTTATGACGAAAGGAGAGGCATGATCATGAAGAGGACAGCCCTGCTGCGAAGGAAGACCGGGATAATGGCGGCGGGCCTGGCTTTGGCTGCATTTTTCTTCTGCGCCTTCACATTGATCCTGCCGGCAACCCAGTCCCGCGGGAACAAATTGCTGCAAAGAACGCTGCGGCAGATGGAGCAGCTCGAGAATTACAATTTGACCATCATTGAAAAATCGCCCCAATATGATCTTTCATTCAAGGGCCGGGTAGAAAACGGCGACGAGATAAGCGGTATCCTGCCCGGCTACCAGCTTGAAGTCATCTACAAAGACAACCGGCTGCAAATGAAACAGGAAGAGGCTTCGGAATGGACTGAGGCGGAAACCCTTGGGCTGCAAGGCCTAGCCGGATTTCTGATTACCCCGCTGGAGTTGCTGCAAAACCAGAAGGCATGCTTTCGCGGAGCGATCAGAGGCGAAGAAGCCGTCATTGGAGAAACTGTATGTCAAACCGCATATTTTACCGTTCCTAAGCCGGAGCATCTTGTGCAGCATTTATTCCCCCGGGTAGACTCTGCCGGTATCAAGGAGGTAACCATCGGAGCCGCCCTGGCTGAACCCGATTTGGCTCTTAAACAGCTGCGCATTCTGGTGGAATTCACCGGCAGCGATAATGAAAGCATTGAGCGATGCTATTACATTGAACCATAAAGTCCGGCTGATACGGGGAAAGCAACTTCATCCAACTGCCTCGCAAAGTAAGTATTGCATATTACCGCCATGGCTGATAGAATTTTCTTGTATTGGACTCAAGCAGAACGATGTTTTACTGTATTAGAATGTCAAACTGCGAGGTGTAAGTACAAATGTGGAAGATCGCCGGGGGAGAACCGCCAGGGGCTTACTCGGAGGCGGCATCGGCACGATAATTTTAGCGGTTATAGTTGCGCTGATGGGTGGTAATCCGTTGGACTTTATAGGCTCCCAGCTGGGACAGGTTGAAGAACCCTACGAGGAGACCGCTGAAGAAAGAGAACTGGCCGAATTTGCCTCCGTGGTTTTGGCTGAAACCGAGGATGTGTGGACTGAATTGTTTAGCAAAGAACTGGGGATGGAGTACGAATATCCCGGCATGGTCTTGTATTCAGGCTTTGTTCAATCGGCCTGCGGAGCGGCGGACTCGTCGGTGGGACCCTTTTACTGCTCAGCTGACCAAAAAATCTACCTTGACTTGAGTTTTTATACAGAGCTCAAGGAACGGTTCCGGGCGCCGGGCGATTTTGCCATGGCTTACGTCATTGCGCATGAAGTCGGTCATCATGTCCAGTATCAGCTGGGGATCCTGGATAAGGTCATGTCCCAAAGAGGTCGTTTAAGCGAGAAGGAATACAATAAGCTGCAAGTGATGATGGAGTTGCAGGCTGACTATTTCGCCGGCGTCTGGGCTCATTATGCGGAGCGATCCAATTTGCTGGAAGAAGGAGATATTGAAGAAGCCCTTAACGCTGCCAGTGCGGTGGGAGACGATCGGATTCAAAAAGATACTCTGGGTTACGTGGTGCCAGACAGCTTTACTCACGGCAGCTCCGAGCAGCGGGCGCGCTGGTTTTATAAAGGATTCCAGCTGGGCACCATCAGCGGCGGCGACACCTTCAATGCCCCGGAGTTATGAAACCGGGTTTGGGAAGGGGCCTCAGGCCCTTTTATTACATAAGCGAGGCTTTTCATCTGACTCGCAAAACCCGCCGGTCCCGGCGGGACTTTCAGCCCATAAGAGCGCCTCAATTCGGCAGCGCCTGCTAAGGTAATAAACGAGCCGTCACAAGCCCGGTTTCGGAATCTATTAAATAATGTTATAATACTGATAATCTGATTATATAATCATGATGGCACGAGGGGTGAAGTATATGCCGGATAAAATCAGTTTTGCAGAGGGGGCCGAGGAGACTGCCCTGGCGGCGATGCTGGCGGAGATAATTGAGAGCAATTTGGAAAATGGCGGGTCCAGGGTCAAAGCTTTCCGGAATTTAAGATCGGCTGTCCATATCAATGCGGCAGATGCCGGCGTGGAAATTACTTTGGAGTTCAAGAAGGGCCATCTTACTGTCCATGCCGGAAAACCGCTGCCGCCGGCAATATCCATTGAAGCTGAATCAGCAACACTGCTGGAGTTGACCAATTTAAAAATCAAGGGGGGGCTGCCTTTCTTTTTTGATGAGACAGGCCGTGGGGTGGTAAAAAAGCTGTTGCGTGGTGAACTTAAGATAAAAGGGCTCCTGCGGCACCCGCTGGAACTTGTGCGGCTGACAAAAGTCCTCTCGGTGGCCTGAGCGGGAGCTCGGAGAAGAAGCAGCGGGATAGCGGTTGTTAAACCATGGATCAAGGAGGTTAATGAGAGTGGCTTATACTTACGGAACTGATGAATGGGAGCAGGCTTACCGCGAACTGGTGGAGCGGCGCCTGGCCGAAACGGAAAAACCTTATATCCTGGGCACCCCCGAATGGGTGGACACATACGAGAAACTGGTCCAGGAGGATGCCCCCTACAAAGAGGCGGCCAAAAGCTGGGAAGGGTCGGTGGTGATCCATATTCTGGCCCGGCCGGAGTACGGGCTGGAGAGAGACATTTACATGTTTATGGATCTATGGCATGGCGACTGCCGCTTCATCCGCCTCGTTCCACCGGAAGCGGGTGAAAAAGGCGATTTTATTCTTACCGGTGAGCTGGAGCGCTGGGAGGCGGTTATGTCCGGCGAACTTGATGTGGTTAAGGCAATGATGCAGGGCAAGATCAAGCTGAAGGGGCACCTGCCCACCATTGTCAGGGCGGTAAAGGCGGCGACAAGGCTGGTTGAGCTCGCCGGCCAGATTGGGACCAGGTATATTTCCCAACTGAGCGAGGCAGAAATTGAATCCCTGAAAAATCTTCTGGCTACATCGGGGGCGCAGTTCGGCATTTAAACTGCCGCTCTGCCGGCGGGCCCGGAAAAGGGGGTAGAGAAAAAGTTGGCATACGATCGCGATCTTTCTTTTATCTATTATAATCCCACGAAGGTTGTTTTCGGCGAAAACAGCGTTAGAGAAGTTGCCCTTGAAATTGATGCGCTCGGCGGATCGCGGGCGGTGGTTGTCACCGACCGCGGCGTGGTCGAAGCGGGACTGGCCGGAAAGGTGGAGGAAGCGCTTGGCCGGAAACACGCGGCAACATATGACCGCGTGATCCAGGATTCAGGCTATCATATCGTCAATGAAGGAGCCGAATTCGCCCGCGATGCCGGCGCCGATATCATCGTCAGCGTCGGCGGCGGCAGTGTTATTGACACGGCCAAGGGGATGAGCATTCTGCTAAAAGAGGGCGGGCGGATGGAGGATTACAGCGGTTTCCAGATGCTTTCGCGTCCGCAGACACCGCATATCGCCGTTCCTACCACTGCGGGAACGGGCAGCGAGGTTACCTATGCCGCGGTGATTAAAAACTGGGAAACCAATGAAAAAATGCTCTTCTGCGATTACCACATTATCCCCAATGTGGCCATTCTCGATCCCTTGCTGACCGCGGGGCTGCCGCCAGTGCTTACCGCTTCAACGGGAATGGATGCACTGACGCATGCCATTGAGGCGCTGCATGCCCTGCAGCGTGAGCCCATCGCCGATGCCATGGCCCTGCATGCCATCCGCCTGATCTCTGAATACCTGCCGCGCTGCGTGGAGCAGGGGAACGACCTTGTCGCCCGGGGCCAGCAGCAAATTGCCGCTTTGATGGGCGGCGTGGCTTTCGGAAATGCCCAGATCGGCCTGGTTCATGCCATGGCCCATTCCGTGGGAGCTCTCTTTAAAGTGCCTCACGGCCTGGCCAACAGCATCCTGCTGCCCCATGTAATGCTTTTCAACCTGGAAAGCTGCGCCGATCGCTATGCCCTGGTGGCGCAGGCGATGGGCCTGGATACGCGAAAATTAAGCGATGAAGAGGCCGCCCGGGCCGCTGCCGATGCTATCTGGGAGCTGACCCGCCGCATGGGGCTGCCGCAGCGCCTTCGCGAGGCCGGCGTTATGGAGGAGGGCCTGGCTGCGGCCGCCGATCTCTCTCTTTCGGACGGTTCAATCGTATACAATCCCAGGCCCGTGTTCGAGGTGGAAGAGGTGCTGGCTATCTACCGCGAAGCCTGGTAAAGATATGACCAATAGCGAAAGTCAGGGAAGGAGACGACGGGGTGCCCACAATATTCTTTTATGGACCCAAACTGGAGCTGGGGAAAAAGAAGGAACTCATCCGCGCTTTTACCAAGGCGGCCAGCGCGGCGACCGGAATCAGGGAAGAAGCCTTCGTGGTTTATCTCCGGGAGACCGCTCCGGACCAGGTTGGAGTGGGCGGAGAGCTTCTGGATGAGAAGCTAAAAAAGAACTAATCAGCTTTTCTCCGGTATACTATTCAGGGCGATTATCAGTCAGGCTGCGGTTAAGGATGCCCGAAGCGTATCCCTCAAGGTCAAGGGAGACATGCCTAAAACCGATTTTTTTAAAGTAGGAGCCGACGGCGGCTCTCTTTTTTATCACGCGGGCGAAATCGGCGGGGCAAACTTCAATGCGGGCGCTGCGGCCATGGCAGCGCACCCGGATCTCCCGGCGCAGGCCCAGAGAGCGCAGGAAGCTTTCGGCTTCTTCAACGCGCTTTAATTTTTCCAGCTCAATCTTTTCTCCGTAAGGAAATCTCGTTGCCAGGCAGGATTGAGCCGGACGATTCCAGACGGGCAGGCGGCAGCGGCGTGAAAGGATGCGGATCTCCTTCTTGGCCAGGGCGGCCTCCTGAAGGGGGCTGCGGACGCCAAATTCGCACGCCGCCGCCGCTCCCGGGCGGTAATCGGCGAGATCGTCATAATTCGAGCCGTCCAGGATGCAGTTGCGGGATTCCTTGGCGGCGATGGCGGCGAGGGAGGCAAAAAGCGTTTTTTTACAGTGGTAGCAGCGATCCGGCCCGTTCTCCAGAAAGAGAGGGCTGGAAAGCTCCGCAGTGTGGATCAGGCGGTGGGGAATCCCCAGCGCTGCAGCCAGCTCGCCGGCGGCTTTTATTTCTGAGGCGGTTCGGATGGGGGAGACAGCGGTAACGGCAAGTATATTATTCCTTCCCAGCGCCGCCGCGGCCTTGTATAAAAGGAAGGCGCTGTCAACGCCGCCGGAGAAGGCTATCAGCGCGCCGCGGCAGCCGCTGAGCAAATATTCTAGCCTCTTCTCCTTTTTCCTTAGTGCTGCGCCGGTAAATAGATGACGGAACAAGGACCATCGCTCCCTTCTCCTGCTCCATAGCTCTACTGTAGATCATTAAATTTCTGCAGGCAAGAGCAAAAGAGCATTGGTCATGTTCTCTGCGGCAAATGCAAGCCCTCGCGAATGAGCAGGTTCAGACAATGGCGCAAAAAATGGGGATAGTTGATCCGCCCGGCCAGCAGCTCCAGGAACTTGGCGGCGAGACCGGGATGCCGCTGCAGCAGCCGGTGGTAAATTGAAGCTCTTCCGGACAGAAGGCGGACCAGGCGCCAGGCTGCCGAAAAGCCGGGGCCCATCTCCTTTTTTACCAGGGCGCTGTATCCGCGCAGATCCGGATAAGGCCGCCTGATTTCCTCTTCAATGACGGCTGCCGCCAGGCGCGCGCTCTTCAAGGCATTATAGATGCCTTCTCCCGTAAAGGGATCTACCAGGCCGGCGGCATCGCCCAGGAGCAGCACGCCGCCGCGGTGGAGTTGCTGTGGAGAAGAGTGGAAGGGCAAGACCCAGCCGCGTTCAGGCAAAAGCATTTCCGTCTCTTTAAGATCAAGCGCCTCCAGCATCTTTTTCAGAGCAGTGCGGATCTCGACCGGCGACCCCGGCGTTGCTCCTGCACCTGCTGATAGCGAACTGCTTTTGGGAAAGACCCAGGCATAACCCTGCCGGAGAATCCCGTAATCCACGTGTATGGTCCCCCGAAAGCGCGCTTCCTTTTCCGGAGGCAGAAAAAGGCGGCATTCCAGGGTGGCGCCGAATATTTTTTTACCGGCCAGGCCGAAACTGCGCGCAACCATACTGTTGGCACCATCTGCTCCGGCGATAATTTTGCAGCGAAAACAGCTATCTCCTGCGTTAACGCAGAAGAGTCCGCCTTCAGCCTCCATCTTCCGGATTGGTACACCTGTAATAATCTCCGCTCCGGCGGCGGCCGCTTTTTGCAGCAGGTAGGCGTCAAATTTTTCTCTATTGACGGTATAGACGGCCGGCTCTCCGGTCACCGTCTCTACCGGGCCTTCTAAATTGGCCGTAAAGATAAACCTGGTGATCTCATCTTCGATGACCGGCGAGAGATCAAAATCAAGCTCTCGCATAACCTTGAGAGTTATTCCGCCGGCACAGGACTTAAAGCGGGGAAAGCTGCTTTTCTCCAGAAGCAGTACGCTCATACCTTTGCGGGCCAGCCGGTAAGCGAGACCGGCGCCTGCAGGACCTCCGCCGGCAACGATCACATCTTTCAATTTTCCAGCCTCCCGGGCAGGGCAATTTTCCCTTTCTTTATGTTCTGGAATCGGGAGTTATTCTTTCTGCTTGTGCCCGCTTTCTTCGCCGCCAGCGGGGAGAGGGACAAACTGCACCGAAGGCCGGCGCTGTGCGGGCTGGGGATAAGATTAATTGATATTGATTATATTATCTCACCCCGCCGCCGATCTATTTATGCAAGCTCTGCCGCGCAATGTTGAAAGCAGGAATTGGCAAGAAGATGCAAGAAATTTTACCGTGTATAAAATTTTCCCGGAATGAGAGGGATGGATAATGCCATTGCAGGAGAGCCCCTTGCTGGAGGGTTTGCAGGTTATCGACCTGACCAGGCTCCTGCCGGGTCCTCTTTGCACTATGCTCATGGGCGATTACGGCGCCGGGGTGCTGAAAATTGAGGATGCCGCCGCCGGTGATCCCACCCGGGCGGTGGGCGAAATAATCGATGAATCGGGTAGTTTTTTCTGGCTTTTGAATCGCAATAAAAAGAGCCTGGCCCTTAACCTGAAAACTTCTCGCGGGCGGGATATTCTACTCCGGCTGGCCGCGCGCAGCGATGTCCTGGTGGAAGGTTTCCGCCCCGGGGTAATGGAGCGGCTGGGCCTGGACTACAACTCTCTAAAATCCCTAAACCCCGGCCTCATCTATGTCTCCATCTCCGGCTACGGACAGAAAGGAATCTACCGCGAGCGGGCCGGCCATGACCTGAACTATACCGCACTGAGCGGCCTGCTCGATCTGAGCGCCGCGCCGGGCGAAGCCCCGGTGATGCCCGCGGTGCAGATTGCCGATATTGCCGCGGGAACAATGATGGCGCTCTCGGGGATTTTCATGGCTCTCTACGCGCGCGGTAAGAACGGGAAGGGCGGCCATGTTGATGTTTCCATGACCCGCGGGCTTCTGCCCTGGCTGGTCTACGCCGCAGCAGCGCCGGCTGGCGGCGAAAGCATACCGCGGCGCGGCTGCGGGCATATCACCGGCGCATACGGCTGCTACAATCTCTATGAGACCGCCGACAATAAATACATGAGTTTAGGGGCGCTGGAACCACTCTTCTGGCAGAATTTCTGCCTTGCCGTGGGGCGGCCCCAGTGGGTGGAGCGGCAATTTGATCCTGCCTCCCAGGATCAGCTGATCCGGGAATTGCGGGCGCTTTTCAAGGAGAAAACACAGGCAAAGTGGGTTGAATTCTTTGCCCGCCACGACGCCTGCTGCGAACCCGTTCTCGATCTCCACGCCGCCGCCGCGCACCCGCTGGCCCGGGAGCTGGGTTTCTGGATAGAGGTATCCCGCCCCGGGGGCGCCGTGCAAAAGCAGCCCGGTTTTCCGCTGCTTTTTTCCGGCCGCGGGGGAGAAGTGCGGCTGCCGCCGCCACGGCTGGGAGAGCATACAGTGGAAATCCTTAAATCACTGGGCTATTCCAGGGACGAAATAACGGCTCTTCTTGAAGAAGGTGTCGCCAGGGCCGGTTAAGCCCGCACCTTTACCAATATTTTTTCGCAGTTTATAATAGAGCTATGTTTAACCGGGGAGCAAACGAATGGGGGCCGGAGCAGGCCCGCAAGATCTTTTCGCTCCTGGAGCGGCAATATCCCCATGCCCGCACCAGGCTTGCTTACAGCGATCCCTTCCAACTGTTCGTGGCCGTCCTTCTATCGGCGCAAACCACCGATGAACAGGTCAACAGGATCACGGAAAAGCTATTTGCAGTTGCCCCTACGCCGCAGCAGATGGCCCGCTTACAACCCGAAGAGCTGGAGCCATACCTGAAGGGGTGCGGCCTTTACCGCAATAAAAGCCGCTACCTCGTTGAAGCGAGCAGGAAATTAGTGAAAGATTTTGGGGGCAAAGTGCCAGAGAACTTTGACGATCTTCTTTCGTTGCCGGGGATCGGGCGCAAGAGCGCCAATGTTATCCTAAGCGTCGCCTTTGGCCAGCCCGCCCTGGCCGTGGATACGCATGTTTTCAGAGTGGCTCGCCGGCTGGGACTGGCTTTGGGCAGGCGGCCGGAAGATGTTGAAGCAGAGTTAAAGGAGATCCTGCCTCCGGAAAAATGGGGCCGGGCCCACCACCGGCTCATTGCCCATGGACGGTCCGTCTGCAAGGCCCGGAACCCTCGCTGCACCGGCTGTATCCTGAAAGCTTACTGCCGGTGGGCAATAACATGTCAGAATAAGCGGGGCGGAGCATAAAATGCACAAAAGGTTCGCCCTGAACCTGAAATCTACCCGGATCAGAGAGGAGTGATAAAATGGCCATACATAAATTATGCGCCGCGGATTTGACCTATCATTGTGATCCCCAGAAGCTTCCTTTTCAAACTACTGCCGAAATTCCGCCGCTGGAGGGGATGATCGGGCAGGAGCGCGCGGTCAAGGCGATGGAATTTGGCCTGCGCATTAAGCGCACAGGCTACAATATTTTTATGACCGGTTTTACCGGGACCGGCAGATCCAGCTACGCTCTTTCCGCAGTGCAGAAAATTGCTGCGGAGGAGCCCCGGCCGGACGACTGGCTCTACGTATACAATTTCAACAATCCTTCTGAACCGCTGGCCCTGAATCTGCCGGCAGGAGAGGGAGCGCTTTTCTGCAGCCGCGTGGAAGAGCTTCTGGACGATCTCAAGCAGGCTATCCCCAAGGCCTTTGATGCTGAAGATTACGAGAAGCAGAAAGCAGCTTACGTGAAGAAATTCCAGGAATTGCGCAGCGAACACCTGGAAGAGCTTAATAAAACCGCCATGGAACAGGGCTTTGCTTTGAAGAGAACCAGCTCCGGCTTCGTTACCGTACCCCTCGTTGACGGCGAGCAGGTCAGCGAGGAGGATTATGCCAAAATGGAGCAGCAGGCAAAAGATGAGCTGGAGAAGAGGTCCACCGCCGTGCAGTTAAAGGCCATGGAGATCATGCGCCGGATTCAGTCTGCCGAGCGAAGGCTTAAAGAGAAGCTCAAAGAGCTCGATCAGAAGATTGCCATCGCTGCGACAGGGCATCTTTTCAACGAGATCCTGGAGAAATACAGCGCTTTCCCCAAAATCCAGCGCTACCTGCGGGCGCTCCAGGAAGATGTTCTTTCAAACCTCAGTGAATTCCGCACCGATGAAGAGGAGCAGGCCTTTCCCCTTAACTGGCTGCAGCGCCAGAGCAGGGGGCAGGCGGAGCTGCGCTACAAGGTCAACCTTTTCGTAGATCACCGGGAGACAGAAGGGGCCCCGCTGGTTTACGAGACCAACCCGTCGTACTACAACCTGCTGGGCAGGATGGAGTATGAGAACCGCCTTGGCGCAGTGGTCACCGATTTCACCATGCTCAAGGCAGGCTCATTTCACCGCGCCAACGGCGGCTACCTCATCTTGCAGGCCAACGATGTCCTGGCCGGCCTGCAGTCATGGGAGGCATTAAAGAGGACCCTGAAGACAAAGGAGATCCGCATCGAAACCCTGGGAGAGCAGTTTTCCATGATCACCGTATCCACACTGCGCCCGCAGCCCATACCGCTGCAGTTGAAAGTAATCATGATTGGCAGCCCCCTGCTTTACCAGCTGCTATATTCTTACGACGAAGATTTTCGCAAGCTCTTCAAGATAAAAGTCGATTTTGACGTGGAAATGGATATAAACGACAACAATTTGTCCAAGATGGCCGGCTTTATCGCCTATCACTGCAATAAGGAGCGGCTGCGACATTTTGATTGCGAGGCCGTAGTGAAAATAATCGAATACAGCGCCCGCCTGGCCGAGAACCAGGAGAAATTAAGCACCCGGTTTAACGATATCGTTGAGCTTCTCTACGAGGCCGACGCCTGGGCCGGAATAGATGGCGATGAGATCGTCAGGGCGGAACACGTAAAAAAAGCGCTGGCTGAAAAAATAGAGCGCTCCAACCGGTACGAGCAAAAAATCATGGAGGCCATCGAGAAGGGGCAGATACTGCTGGATTTCGAAGGAGCCCGGATTGGCCAGGTGAACGCCCTTTCTGTTATTGACCTGGGAGATTACCATTTTGGCCGGCCTTCGCGGGTGACCTGCACGGTTTCTCCCGGCCGCCGCGGCATCATCAACATTGAGCGGGAGAGCAAGCTGAGCGGAAAGATTCATGACAAAGGGGTCCTGATCCTAAGCGGCTATCTCACGCGCCGCTACGGCAGCAAGGTTCCCTTGAACCTGTCGGCCAGCCTATGTTTCGAGCAGTCTTACAGCAGCGTGGAAGGGGACAGCGCCTCTGCGGCAGAACTTTTTGCCCTTCTCTCAAGCATTTCCGGTATTCCTTTGAAACAGAATTTTGCCGTGACCGGCTCGGTCAACCAAAACGGCGAAATACAGCCCGTTGGGGGGATTAACAGCAAAATAGAAGGGTTCTACGCTGCCTGCAAAATCAAGGGCCTTACCGGCGAACAGGGCGTGATTATTCCCCAACCGAACCTGAACAACCTGGTGCTGCGCGAAGAGATCGAGAAGGCCGTGGCCTCTGGAAAGTTTCATATTTATGCCATTTCCACTGTCGATGAAGGCATGGAGCTGCTTACAGGCATGGATGCAGGGGGCGAGCTGGCGGACGGCAGCTTTCCTTCAGGCACGGTAAATGAGGCAGTAATCAGCCGGCTGCGTGAATTCGACAAGGTGCTGCGCGAACAAAAAGAGCAGGTTGAAGCCCATGAACGGGATCAAAAAGAGCAGAATGAGCCCCATGAAGGGGAGCAGGAGCGAAAATAAGGCCGCACCGGAGGGCAGGATGAAGCCTTATGCCGGGTTTGCCGGGATTTATGACCGGATCATGGAGGGCGTGGATTATGAAGGATGGGCCGATTATATCGAGTCCCTGCTGCAGCGTTTCAACAGGCAGCCGCGCTCCCTGCTGGATCTTGCCTGCGGTACCGGAAGTTCGTCTCTTCCCTTTGCCGCCCGCGGCTACCGGGTCACCGGGCTAGATCTTTCGGAAGAGATGCTGCAGGTGGCCCGGGCCAAGGCCGCCGCTGCGGGGCTGCAAGTAAACTTTTGCCGGATGGATCTCCGCGAACTGCGCCTGGCGGAGCAATATGACCTCGCGCTCCTCTTCCAGGACGGGCTCAACTATCTACTTACAGATAAAGAACTTCTGCAGGCTTTTTCAGGCGTCAGGAAGCTGCTGCAGCCGGGGGGACTTTTTATTTTTGACCTGACCCGCCCCTCGCTGCGGGCGCGTAACGGCCAACCCTCGGTCTACTGGGCTGACGAAGAGGATTTTTCGTTGATCTGGGAGAGCCGCTATGATAAGACCACTGAGACATGGGAGGTATTTTTAACCGTTTTTGAGATTGAAGAAGGCGGACTTTACCGCAAATTCCAGGAGCGCCACCGGGAGAAAGATTATCCGCCGGATCTGGTATGCCGCCTCCTGGAAGAGGCCGGTTTCAGGCTCCTGGAGATATTCCCCACATTCAGGCTTGCGCCCTCCGCCGCCGGCGAGCCCAAGCTGACCTTTGTGGCGGAGCCAAACCCCACGATGGATTGATTGCTGGCGGCATGATTAGGAGATCCTTCGCTTCGCTCAGGATGACAAATGCGTAAGGCCAGGTTCCATCCTCGCCAAATCCGTAGGGGCGGGTTTCCATGCCCGCCCGTTCTTCAGCCAACATACAGTTGTAGCGGCCGGGCATGCCCGGCCCAAATTCAACCCGGTTGTCGCACCCAACTATCACGATCACTTGTTCCATTCCGTGATTTCGCCGGGATTTGCATTGGCAACTGGGTTTTGTTTCTAAACCGTTATTTGTTTTGTTTACAGAAGTGGTTGGGGCTGCCACAAGGGCGCTCTAGATCGTTATAGAAATTGGCATTTAAAAAAGCAACCTAGATTATATATTAAAGGGAGGAGATGAGATGAAGGCTCTTGGCGGGATGCTGGCGGCGCTGGCTCTGCTGGCGCTGGGACTCTACTTTCTACCGGCTCCGGCGATCGGGTCAGCCGGAGGGATATTTGCCGCGCTCTGGCTGCTGGCGGTGTCCATTTCGGCTTTGGCTTTCGGCAGGGAACTGCTGCTGCTGCGGCAGTTGAATGTAATCCGGAAGCGCTGGCGCCGGAGCGTTCAGAAGCAGCGCCGCCGCTCTGACGGAGCTATTACCCGCCTGGCCCCTCTTCGGGAGCGGGAGAGACATTTATATTGAACAGGGTCTCAGGAGCTATGACCACCCAGTTGACGGTAACCATGTAATCCTTCTTCTCTACGGTCAGCTTGCGCCGCTGCAGCAGGGCTACGACCAGGTCCGGCTGCATCTCCATAATCGTGGCGCCAACCAGACCGGATGTAATTTCGCCGGCCAGGCGCTGCAGCTCCAGCCTGGCAAAGGGTTCGATTTCTCCCTGGATCACGAACTTTACGGAACTGATTTCTCCTTTTTGCTGTTCCTCCCACGTCGCCTCCATCCTGGAAAGCCTTTCAGTGCATTCAAAAAGCTGCACCTTGAGCTTTTCTTTATCCCAGTGCAGCTGTTCCAGGCAGCGGGCATGGTTGAGATGAATGAGCATCCCCCCGGCCAGCGCTCCCAGGAGAAGAGCTCCCAGATTCCGGCGCATTGATTAATGATTTCCTCCCAGAGACTTAATGATCAGGTAACCGAGATGGGCGCCGGAAAATGCGCTGCCGATGATCAGGAGCTGCTTGAGCAGGCCGATAAACTGCTTACCGAGAACGCCGGCCTCGAATGTCCTGATTATCCCGAAAGTGCCTCCCAAAGCGGCAACCAGGGCCCACACCTTCAGCTCTCCGGAGAGTTCAACCATGGTCTTAAGGGGAGGGCGGTGCAGCAGAACCGCACCCAGTGAACCCATCATACTGCCGCCCAGGTTAACCCCCAGGGCCACGCAGAAGGTGAGCAGCAGGCTGACAATAAGGCGGTCCGAGTTCATCAGGATTCATCCCTTCAGCAAATAAATATGCCGCTGAGAGGAAATACTTGCCGCCAAGTAGAAATAAAACGTGAAATCGATTTGTTCCTGGAGTGTGAAAATTGTCGAATCATAAATTTGTCCACCTGCATTGCCACACTGAATACAGTCTTCTGGACGGTGCGGCCCGCATCAAGGAACTGGTCCGGCGGGCTGCGGATATGGAAATGCCCGCCGTGGCCATAACCGACCACGGGGCCATGTTTGGAGTAATCGATTTTTACAAGGAGGCGCTCAAGGCCGGGGTCAAGCCGCTCATCGGCTGCGAGGTTTACGTGGCCCCGCGCTCCCGGCAGCAGAAGGAGCCAAAGCTCGATGATTATCAATATCACCTCGTTCTTTTGGCGGAAAACCAGACCGGATACCGCAACTTGATGCGGATTGTCTCTGCCGGCTACCTGGAAGGTTTCTATTACAAGCCGCGGGTCGATCACGAACTGCTGGCGAAGAACGCCGCCGGTCTCATCGCTCTCAGCGGCTGTCTTGGCGGGGAGATTCCCAGCCTGCTGAAGCGGGGGGAAGATGAAGCAGCCCGAAACCTGGCCGTCCGCTACCGGGATATTTTTGGCCCTGGGAATTTCTATCTGGAGCTGCAGGATCACCGCTTGCCGGAACAGGTGGCGGTAAACAAGGGGCTCAGCCGCATCGCCCGCGAAACCGGTATCGAACTGGTGGTCACAAACGATGTCCATTACCTATCACGCGAGGATGCCGCGCTACACGATGTACTTCTCTGCATTCAGACCGGAAAGACGGTTCACGATACCGATCGGCTAAAATTTGAAACTGAAGAGTTTTATTTTAAAAGCGCTCCGGAGATGGCCATGATGTTCAAAGACCATCCGGAGGCGCTGCAGAATACGCTGCGCATCGCGGAGCGCTGCCGGGTTGATTTTCAGTTCGACCAGCTATTTCTTCCCGCTTACGATGTGCCGGAAGGGAAAGATGCCGCCGCTTACCTGGAAGAACTTTGCCGCGAAGGCCTGCAGCAGCGCTACCCGGAAATAACGGAGCAGCTGGAGCAGCGGCTCGCCTATGAGATGAAGATCATCAACCAGATGGGATATGCCAACTACTTTCTCATCGTCTGGGATCTGATCAAATATGCCCGCAGCGCCGGCGTGATGGTGGGGCCGGGCCGCGGCTCCGCAGCGGGCAGCCTCGTCGCTTACTGCCTGGGGATCACGAATATCGATCCCATCGGCAATGCTCTCCTTTTTGAACGCTTTCTTAACCCCGATCGGGTATCTATGCCTGATATCGACATTGATTTCTGCGATGACAAGCGCGAGCGGGTATTTAGTTATGTGGCTGGAAAATACGGAGCTGAAAGGGTGGCGCAGATCATTACCTTCGGAACCATGGCCGCCCGGGGAGCGGTGCGCGATGTGGGCCGGGCGCTGGCTTTCCCCTACGGCGAAGTGGACCGGGTAGCCAAGATGATCCCCAACGAGATCGGCATGACCATAAACCGGGCCCTGGAGCAGAACAGGGAGCTGCAAGCGCTTTACCGCGGGGAAGAGCGCTACCGGCAGCTGCTCGACAGCTCCATGGCTGTGGAGGGGATGCCCCGGCATGCCTCCATTCATGCCGCGGGGGTGGTTATTTCACGCGACCCGCTGGTCAACCATGTCCCCCTGCTGAAAACAAATGACCAGACCGTGGTGACCCAGTTTCCCATGGGGACTCTGGAGCAGCTCGGCCTCCTGAAGATGGACTTTCTGGGTTTAAAGACGCTGAGCATCATTGAAGAGGCGCTGGCCCAAATCAGGCGCCGGCACGGACGCGAGATCATATTGGAGGAGATCCCCCTGGACGATGCCGCCACCTACCGGATGCTTTCGCAGGGCGAGAGTACCGGGATTTTTCAACTTGAAAGCTCCGGGATGCGCAATGTCCTGCGCGAATTAATGCCCAACAAGTTTGCCGACATCGTCGCAGTGGTCGCTCTTTACCGTCCCGGGCCCATGGAGCAGATCCCCGCATTTATCGACAGCAAGCACGGGCGGAAGCCAATCCATTATCCCCATCCGGACCTGGAGCCCATTTTGAAGGAAACCTATGGGGTAATCGTCTACCAGGAGCAGATCATGGAGATCGCCGCCACCATGGCCGGGTTTACGCTGGCCCAGGCCGACCTGCTGCGCAGGGCCATCGGTAAAAAGAATAAAGAGATTCTCGATCAGCAGCAGGACCTTTTCATCCAGGGCTGCATGAAAAAGGGCTATTCCCGCAGCCTGGCCCGTGAAATATACGACCTTATCTTGAAGTTTGCTTCCTATGGCTTCAACAAGTCGCATGCCGCCGCTTACGCGCTCATCGCCTACCAGACCGCTTACCTGAAGGCCAACTATCCCGTTGAGTACATGGCTTCGTTGATGACTGGCTACTGCAGCAGCAGCGACAAGGTAGCCCTCTATATCGCCGATTGCCGGCGCCAGGGAATCGAGGTTCTGCCTCCTGACATCAATGAAAGCGAGATCAATTTCACGGTTATCGATGATAAAAATATCCGCTTCGGCCTGGCGGCGGTAAAGAATGTGGGCACCGGAGCCATCGAGTCTATTCTCGAAGCCCGGCGCGCCAAACCCTTTGTTTCCCTGCGGGATTTTTCGGCCCGGGTTGACGGGCGTCTGTGCAACCGCAAGGCCGTGGAAAGTTTGATCAAGTGCGGCGCCTTCGACAGCCTGGGAGGGCACCGGGCCCAGTACCTGGCCTGCCTTGAAGAGAGCATCGCCGGGGGGCAGGTCATGCAGAGGGAGCGGCAAAACGGGCAGATGACCATGTTTGCGCTGATGGACAGGGAAAGCAAGGAGGAGCTGATCCGGGACCGGCTGCCCGATATTGAAGAATTTTCGGATAAAGAGAGGCTGGCCATGGAGAAGGAGATGCTTGGACTTTATATCTCCGGGCATCCGCTGGAGCAGTACCGCCCCCTCCTGGAGCGGATGACACAGCTCACACCCTGTGCCGAGCTTCAAGAAGCCGGTGACAGGAGCGCGGTCAGCGTGGGGGGGATTGTCACCGCGGTTCGCTCCATCTACACCAAAAAAGGAAAGCCCATGGCCTTTGTCCGGCTGGAAGACCTCAGCGGCAGCGTGGAACTCATTGTTTTCAGCGATCTCTATGAACGGCGCAGCGAGATTTTTCAAGAGGATAATCCTCTGCTGGTGAAAGGAAAAGTTGATCTAAAAGAGGAGGAGGAGGCGAAGATCATCGCCGAATCTGCAGTGATGCTGCCGCGTGCCGCCAAGCAGCTCTTCATCAAGGTTTCACCCGGTGTTGATCGAAATACCCTGGCGAAGCTGCGAAAAATGCTGCATTCAGCAAATGGCGGGCTGCCGGTTTGTCTTTACTTTGAAAGGGAGAAGAAGATGATCCTGCTTGATGAAAGCTACCGGGCCACGGATGAAACCGCCTTTCTGGAGCAGCTTGAACAGCTGATGGGGCCCGGCTGCGTACGGCTGGAAGAGTTGAAACCGGGTCTCTGGAACAACCTAACTTAGAGGTGGTAGCCATGCAAAAGATTGCAGTTCTCACCAGCGGTGGCGACGCGCCGGGAATGAATGCGGCGATCAGGGCGGTTGCGCGCACCGGGATCTATTACCGGATGGAGGTATACGGCATAGAGAGAGGCTTCAGCGGACTGAGCAGCGGCAGCCCGATGAAGAAATTCTCCCTGGGTGCGGTGGCCGGGATCATTCACCGCGGGGGCACGATCCTGCACACCGCCCGCGCTCCCGACTTCAAGGATAGGGCTCTCCAGGAGAAGGCTGTCCGCTGCCTGAGGGATGCCGGGATCGAGGGTGTGGTGGTTATCGGCGGGGGAGGTTCATTCCACGGCGCCCAGGCGCTCCAGGAGCTTGGGATGAAGACCGTCGGGATTCCCGCCACCATCGACAATGATATTCCGGGCACCGGCAGCGCCATCGGATTTGATACTGCCGTTAATACCATCCTCGATGCTATAAACAGGCTTCGCGACACCGCCACTTCGCACGAGCGCATTTTTATTGTCGAAGTTATGGGCCGCGAAAGCGGCTTTATCGCCCTGGCGGCGGGAATAGCAGGCGGTGCCGAGGCGATCATCGTTCCTGAAATTAAGCCTGACCTGGACGAAATCTGCCGCCGGCTTCTTCAGGGGATCGCCCGCAAAAAAACGCACAGCTTGATTATCGCCGCCGAGGGGGCGGCCAGCGCGTATGAAGTCGGAAAAGTGGTGCATGAGAGAACGGGGCTGGAGACGCGGGTAACCGTACTGGGGCATATCCAGCGCGGCGGCAGCCCTTCGGCGGTGGACCGGCTCCTGGGAAGCCGCATGGGCGCCGTGGCGGTAGAGCTGCTGCGGCGTGATTGCAGCGGCGTGATGACCGCTCTCAAAGATGGCGATATTGTCCCCGTTCCCCTGTTGAACGCAATCACCGGAAAGAGAAAGCTGTCAAGGGATTTATATGAAATGTCAAAGGTCCTGGCTTTATAGCCGTTGCGTGCACAAGACACACTGAAATGGAGCAGGAGGCCTGGATTAGATGCTGCGCACTAAAATAGTCTGCACCATCGGCCCCGCTTCCGAAAATCCGGAAATGGTGGCCGCCTTGATTGAAGCGGGAATGGATGTGGCCCGGTTGAATTTTTCACATGGGAAAAGCGAGGAGCACTGGCGCAGGCTTTGCACCGTTCTTGAGGTCAGCCGGCAGCTAAAGAAGATTGTGGCCATCCTCGTTGATACCCGCGGTCCGGAGGTGCGGACAGGCTTTTTGGATGATGCCGGGATTTACCTGGAAGAGGGGGCTCGTTTTATCTTGACCACCGCCCCCGGCTTCGGCAGCCGAGAAAAAGTCTCGGTAAACTACACCGGCCTGGCGGGGGATCTTGCTCCAGGGCGGTTGATCTTGATTGATGACGGCCTCATCTCGCTGCGGGTAGAAGAAATCAGCGGCAAGGATATCTTATGCCGGGTGCTGCACGGCGGCACCCTGAAAAGCAACAAGGGGCTTAATCTTCCGGGAACGGAGATCAGCCTGCCTGCTTTGAACGAAGCGGATCGCGCCGACCTGAAAACTGCGCTGGAGCTGGGAGCGCATTTTGTGGCGGCTTCTTTTTCCCGCAACCGCGATGATATACTGGAAGTGCGCCGTTTTCTGGAAAAAGTACACAGCGAAGCAAAGGTAATCGCCAAAATTGAAAACGGCAGCGGGCTGGATAATTTTGAACAGATATTGGAAGTATCCGACGGGGTGATGGTGGCGCGGGGCGATCTGGGAGTGGAAATTCCCGCCGAAGAGGTTCCCCTGCTGCAAAAGAAGATCATCAGCACCTGCAACCGCGCCGGCAAACCGGTAATTACCGCCACCCAGATGCTCGACAGCATGATCCGTCATCCACGCCCCACCAGGGCTGAAGCAAGCGATGTGGCCAACGCCATCTTTGACGGCACCGACGCGGTGATGCTTTCGGGGGAAACTGCCGTAGGCCGCTTTCCCGTGGAGGCGGTAGAAACAATGGCCCGCATTAGCCGGCGGGCGGAAGAAGCCCTTGATTTTAAAAGAATCCTTGCCGAGACCAGGTCCGCCGTGAAGAAAAACGTTACCGATGCCATCAGCTTCTCCACCTGCGAAGTGGCGGAAGAGCTGAGAGCGGCGGCGATCATCACTTCGACGGAATCGGGCCACACGGCCAGGATGGTCTCAAAGTATAAGCCGCGGGCGCCGGTCATTGCCGTAACCCCGCGGGAGCGGGTGGCGGCCCAGCTCCAGCTTACCTGGGGGGTGACCCCGGTGCTCTGTCCCCCTGTCGAATCGACGGATGAAATGTTTCATACCGCCACCAGGGTTTCGAAAGAAGCCGGGTTAATCGGGGACGGGGATCTTGTTGTGATAACCGCCGGGGTGCCGGTAGGCGTTTCCGGAACGACAAATTTGCTGCGGGTCGAGACTGTGGGAGAAATCCTGGTGAAAGGGACCGGGATCGGGAAGAAAGCAGTTTTTGGAAAGGCTGCGGTAATTGAAGAGACGGCGGATATGGCCGGGATTGAAGAGGGGCAAATTCTCGTCACCAGGGCTGCGGACAGATCAATTTTACCCGCCCTGGAGAAGGCTGCGGCGGTGGTCACAGAAGAGGGAGGGCTTACATCCTACGGCGCCATCCTGGCCTTGCACCTGGGAAAACCGGCCATCGTGGGAGCGGAGAAGGCTACCCGGATAATCCGTTCCGGCGATCCCATCACGGTTGACAGCACCAGGGGGCTGATTTACCGGGGAAAGGCCATTGTTAATTAATAAGCCACCCGGCCTTTGAGCCGCTCCGCCCAAGCGAGGATAAGGATCATGTACAGGAATGAAACCAGGGTCAGAGTGCGATACAAGGATACAGATGCCATGGGGATCGCTTACTACGCCAACTATTTTGTCTGGTTTGAAATTGGCCGGACCGAGTGGATGCGCGCCCTCGGCCTGCCCTACCGCGACCTCGAAAAAAGCGGCCTCTTCCTTCCGGTGATTAAAGCTTCCTGTGAATACCGCTCTTCGGCCCGTTATGATGACGAGCTGACAGTAGTAACCTTGCTCGAAAGTTTGCGTGCCGTCAGGATCTCATTTCTTTACGAGATCCGCTGCGGAGAGCGGCTCCTGGCCCGCGGCAGCACCGAGCATGCTTTTGTTGACGAGAGAGGGCGCCCGGTAGCTTTGCGCAAAAAGAATCCTTTCCTGTGGAGAAAGCTCTGCCAGGTGCTGGAAGGACGTTCCGGCAATTAACCGGAAGTCCCCTCATCCCGGTGGCTGAGATCAAAGTGGTGAATGACCAGGCCGCTTGGCAGCTTGGGGTAGAAACAGGTTGATTTCTGGGGCATATTTTCTCCTTTCAGAGCCCGCGCTGTAACCTCTTCGATGGGAGTGGGGTTCAGCAAGAAGGCGGCTTGCGCCTGACCGTTTAGAACAGCTTGCCTTGCAACATCCTCACTGTTTGTAAAATCGAGATGCTTTTCAAGATCTCCGGCGTCTTTAAAGAGAGGTTCCAGGATAAGGCGCTTCAGAAGAGAAACATCAAGCTCTCCGGGGCTTTTTCTTTCTTTAAGCGCCAGCAGCAGCACTCCTTCGGGCAGAAGCAAGCCCATTGCCGGGAGATGCCGGCCCCGGGAAGCAATTTCGGAGCAGAAGCGGGTCAGATCAAGATCTTCCAGGCAGCCGCGCTTTGCAACATGAAAATATTTATCTATATTTTTAATCAGAAGTTCAAGCTGCTCTCCGCCAAGCCCGGAAAGGAGACGGTGAAAGGGCAGGATGACCAGGCCGGGATCCTCCAGGGGAACGAGGACGGCGAGGACATATCCGCGGCCCGGGCCGCTCTGCAGGCCGCTTTCTCGTGAAAACTGGAGCGCGGTCTCGTAACGGTGGTGGCCGTCGGCAATGAAGACCTGCCGAGGCGCGATGAGATCTGCCAGGGACGAGAGTTCCTGTTTGCCGTTAACCTTCCAGAGAGTATGTTTGTTGTTGGCCCTGTCGGTAAATTCAAAAAGAGGCGCTTCTCGACATATGCGGGAGCATATATCGCCGAAGAGACGCTCCTGGTCGGAGAAAAGGCCAAAGATGGGACTGAAGTTGGCCCGGCAGCTGCGCAGCAGCTCCAGGCGATCCTTTTTTGGTGTGGGCAGGGTGTCCTCGTGGGGCAGGATCATCTTGCCGGAGTAGGGTTCCAGCTTCAGGGCGGCGATCAACCCGTTCCGGTGGAAAATTTGTTCACGGATCGCAAAGCCCTGCCGGTAAAGGTAAATGGAGCGCTCATCTTCCAGCAGGAGCACTTTTTTGTGCAGCCAGGCCTCCAGGTCGGCGGCGGCCCGGGTGTAGCGGTTGTCCCCCGCGCGGTCTCCGGAGCAGGCTTTGCCATATTCCAGGCGAACCAGATTGTAGGGGCTGCGCCGGTAGAGCTGCTCCTGCTCTGCGGCCGTGATCATGTCATAGGGCGGGCTGATCACATCGGCCAGATTCTTTATTGCCTCGACGTTATAGCGCAATCCCCTGAATGGAACGATAACTGCCACTGTCATTTCCTCACTTTCGAATTCCTGCAGATAAGGACATCTTATTATATTCTCAAGTCGGCTGCAACCTGATAAGAGAATAGTCCAATCCGGGTTTGGTCAGAATAGGCTATGATTTTTCCAGATCGAGGGGTGGGGAAAATGCGCGTAGGAATTCCGCGGGTGCTTTCTTATTATTACTATTTCCCCTTTTACAAGGCCTTTTTGGAAAAACTGGGCTGCGAGATTATCCTATCTTCACCCACCAGCGCCAGGACCCTGGAGAGGCTCTCAATCTGTCCCACCGACGAGCCCTGTGTGTCGGTTAAGCTGGCCTTTCCCCACACCCTGGAACTGCTTGAAGAGGACGTGGATTGCCTCTTTATTCCCATCCTGGTGAGCAAGGACCGCCACAGCTATTACTGCCCCAAGCATATCGGGCTGCCGTCCATGCTGCGCAACGGGCTGGAACTGCCGCCCGGCAAGATCATCTCCCCGCAGATCAACTGGCGCGAAGATGCCCGGGCCACGCTTAACTCTTTCCTGGAGGCGGGAAGAAGGCTGGGCCGGAACAGCGACGACACGCGGCGGGCTTTTAACGCGGCGCTCCGTTTCCAACACAGTTACTCCCGCATTGCCGTAGAGCGGCAGCTGACCGTGCCTGAAGCTTACGAGCAGATTGCGGGTGTGAGGCGCTTCAAGAGAAAACACCCATACCAGGCCGCAGCCCGTCCGGACAGGAATCTCAGGATCGGTGTGGTCGGGCACAGTTATATCCTTTATGACTCTATTTCTCACAATATCGTGGAGCGGTTGCAGGAACATGCCGCAGTTCTGGTTCCCGAGATGGTCTCCCCGGAGACGATCAGGGCTAAGCTTCGCCGCACCCCGTACGGGCAGGCGCTCTGGAGCTTCGAGCAGGCCATTGTGGGCAGTGCGCTGCACTGGCTGCGCCGCCGTCTTATAGACAGCCTGATATTGGTCGGACCTTTTGAATGCGGCCCAGAGGCAGTAATCGAGGTCTTCCTGGAGGAGGAGGCGGCGAGATGCGGCATTCCCTTCCTGGTCTTGACGGTTGACGAGCAAACAGGTGAAGCGGGACTGGTGACCCGGCTGGAAGCTTTTCTGGATACGGTCCGGGATCGCCCGCGAGCGCGCAGCGCGGCCCGGCTGCTTCCCGCGCAAGAAAAGCTAGGGCCTGTCAGGCCAATTATCGCTCCCATGCCGGAAAGAAGGGTACTTGGCTTCCCCAACCTCGGGAATCTCGGTGCGGCCCTGGCTACCGTTTTCAGCGGGGAACTGGTCAGCGCGGTGGGGCCGCTGCCGGTGACAAGGAAAACGGCTGAGCTGGGGGAGGAACTGGCGCCCGAATTTATCTGCTATCCCTTCGCCGTGACCCTGGGACAGATGCGCCAGTGCCTGGAGGCCGGCGCGAACACGCTCGTCATGGTGGGGGGGAAGGGGCGATGCCGCCTGGGATGGTATGCCGAAATGCAGGAGATTCTGCTGAAAAGAGCCGGCTACAAATTTGAAATGGTGGTAATCGATTCCCCCTTTCCGATCCGTAAAAATTACAGCTCGTTCATGCGAGCGGTGCACCGCTTTTATGACCCCCGGCTGGGCAGGAAAGCAATCTCCTGTGCCCTGCTGGCATTTTACAAGGCTCTCCTCACGGAGCGGGCCGAGGCCCTCTTTTACCGGCTGCAGGCCCGGGAGAGCAGGAGGGGCGGCGCTTATTCTCTTTTTTGCCACTTTCTTCGGCGCATCAAGGAGGCGGCCTCTTTCGGTTCTGTGAAGAGCTGTTTCCG
>JAAZHP010000204.1 GCA_012510625.1 Bacillota bacterium | reverse complement strand
AGCGAACTGGAATTAAATTTCTGCCGGCGGTTCTGCCGCTAATCGCGGCCGCCGCGGTATTGCTTTACCTTGCTCCTGGGTTTTTTAGCACCCCCTGGGGCGAAGGTACCATCCTGGTGGTGGGATGTGAAAAGATCGGCGCCGGCAAGGTTATGCTCGCCGATGAGCAAATATTTATAGATGTAGAAACGCTGCAGCTGCATATCGACCCGCACCTCTTCTGGGATGAAGCCGAGCAGACAGCGGTGATCACTACCGCCGACCGGGTCATTCATATGTACAGCGATAAGCTTACGGCAGAGGTCAATCTCCGCCCCGTCGAGCTGCGCTTTCCCCTGCACAGCGACGGGAAGACGCTCTTCCTGCCCCTGCTCTTCCTGGCTGATTTCTATGATCTGGCGGTGAACTATCATCCGGAGACGGGTACAGTGGTCGTGGACCGGGCTGACGCGCCCGCTTTCAGAGCCAGTATCGTCTCCCGGAGTGTCCGCCTGAGGGAAGGGCCGGGCCTGAATCGCTCCTACCTGGCCCTGCTGAAAGAGGGAGACCTGGTCCGGATAGAAGGCACTGACGAGGGTAGATGGGTCCTCGTGCGCACTGCTTCGGGAATGACCGGCTACCTGCCGCGGAAAAGCATTCTCCTGCAGGGCCCCTATCCCTTACCGGAAAAGCCTGCCCGCGAAGAGGAAAGACCGGCTAAGAAAATCCCCCCGCCTCCCCTGGTGATGACCTGGGAAGATGCATACTCCAAGCCCAGCGTCGACACCATTCCCATGATGCCTTCTTTGCAGATTGTCTCGCCGACCTGGTTTGATCTGCTGGACAGAGAAGGGAATATGTCGAACCTGGCTACCCCCGCTTACATCAACTGGGCCAGACAAAGGGGCTACCTGATTTGGCCCCGCGTCACCAATTCCTTCGACCGCGAGATAGCCGCCGCAGTGCTGTCCAGCTCCGCCCTGCGGCGCAAGGTGATCAACCAGCTTTTGATCTACGCCCGCCTCTACAAGCTGGACGGGCTGAACCTCGACTTTGAAAACTTCCACTATACATATGGCCATCACTACACCCAGTTCGTCCGCGAGCTGGCCCCCCTCTGCGCAGAAGAAGGCCTGGTCCTCTCCGTCGCGGTGAGCATGGTCTCCGAAGAGCCCTACTGGAGCAAAGGCTACGACCGCGGCGCCCTGGCCGAAGCGGCCGACTATATTGCGCTGATGGCTTACGACGAGCACTGGGGAAGCTCGCCCGTGGCCGGCTCCGTGGCCTCGCTGCCCTGGGTTGAACAGGGCATTCAGCGGGTTCTCGAAGAAGTCCCCGCACATAAATTGATCCTCGGCGTCCCCTTCTATACCCGTGTGTGGCAGCTGGCTTCTGCCGGCGGTGACGAAAGCCTTTTCTCGAAAGCTTTTTCCATGAAGCATTGCCGAAATCCTTGAAGAGCGGGAAGTGCACTTTTACTGGGATGAGCAGGCCCAGCAAAAGGTCGCCGAGTATAGCGAGGGCGAAGATTTCTACAAGCTCTGGCTGGAAGACAGCGGCTCCATTGCCCGGCGCCTGGAACTGGTCAACCGCTACCGCCTTGCCGGGGTAGCCGGCTGGCGGCGCGGCTATGAGAAACCGGAGATCTGGGAGCTGTTTGAATCGATTCTGGCTGACTACTAAAGGCTGTTAAAAAGGTAAAACCGGGGACGACAAGCCCAACCGGCCGCACCCACGGACCCGGAATTATCGTCCAGCCCGCTTCCGCATGGCGTCAAGCCAGGAATCAAGTCCGCTATCATTGAACACCGATGTCTTTATAATTTCAATTTGCGGGTTGACCCGGCAGGCAAAGGATTCACAAAGTTCCATGTCAAAACGCAGGTGCGGCAGCAGATCTATCTTGGTGAGCACCATCAGGCGGGCCAGGGCAAAGGCCTGCGGATACTTGACCGGCTTATCTTCGCCCTCGGTAATGCTCATGAGCACTATTTTCTCATTTTCACCCAAATCAAAGGAAGAGGGGCAGACCAGGTTGCCCACATTCTCTATAAAAATAAGTTCAAGCTCATCCAGCGGAAGATGTTCCAGCGCGCTTCGCACCTGGGCCGCATTCAGATGGCAGCCCCCGCGCGTATTTATCTGGACCACGGGCGCTCCCGTCCCGGCGATCCGCTGGGCATCATGCGCGGTCTGCTGGTCGCCCTCGACAACTGCACAGCGCAGTTTGCCCCTCATGCGGTAAAGTGTTTCCACGAGAAGACTGGTTTTTCCGGCGCCCGGTGAACTGATCAGGTTAAGCACATAGATGCCGTGCCGGGCAAAAAGAGCGCGATTTTGCGCAGCAATGCGATCGTTGTCTTCCAGCACGCTCCGCTCCAGCGTGATTACCCGCAGATCGCGGGCAGCTTCTTCATCCAGGCTGCTGATCTCCCCCGGCAGGCGGCGCGGCTCTATCTTTTCGCTCATTTTTATCCTCCTACTATGGATCTAACCATCATCTCGCGCCCCCGGATCACCTTGAACCTCTCTTTCAGGCATCCCGGGCAGCGCAGTTGATCTATTTCCCCCAGGTATTCAGTCTCGCATTCATTGCAGTATAGCAGCAGCGGCGGTACCTCTATCTCGATTTCAGCCTGCTCCAGAACGGTCCCCTTCTTAATTACTTTAAAGGCAAAACGCAGCAGTTCCGGTTCCACCCCGCTGAACTGGCCTATCTCCAGCACCACGCGGACCACGCGCTTAAGGTTGTTTTTTTGGACGGCGCTCTCTGCAATGGACAAAATATTTTCGGCAATGCTGACTTCGTGTATGGTAAACCCTTCCTTATTTCTTTTTTTTCTTGAACCTGTTTGCGATCATGCCCGCTACCGATTCGAGGGCAATATGCTTCCACAGGGCTTCATTGCTTTTAAAGATGCGGGGATATTTACCACGCGGCACCAGCCTGAGTACAGCTGCATGGCCAAGCTCGCGGCAGCGGTTGGCACAGAGCCCGCAGCCGATGCATTTCTGATGATTGATTGAGAGTTTGCCGTTACATGAAAGAGCACCGGTAGGGCAGAGCTGCGCACATTCCGCCAGCTCCGGGAAATATTCGCCGTTATAACGGATCACGAACCGGGAAGGGCCGCCGGCATTTTCTCCGCCCCGCTTGATCACGCTAAATAGCACGCACGAACAGGAGCAGCAATTGCACAGAGACCTGATACACCCTTCGGCATTATCCACAAAATGAACCAGACCCGCTGCCTCACAGTCTCGCAGTATTTGCAGCGCCTCGACATGGTCCAGGCGGCGCGCAAGGCCGGCTTCGAGCAGCGTTTCAGCCAGTTCGTTGAAGGCCAGGCAGGTCTCCAGCGGATGGCCGCAATCCTTCCCCACAATCTTGCGAGCCCTGCGGCAATAGCACTCCGCCACCGCTACCAGCGGTTCGGCTTTGACCATTTCGGAGACAATATCCAGGGGCAGCGCCCGGCGCGGATCACTGACCGGCTGATCGAGCTTTACCTCAACCTGCGGAGCAGCTTCATCCAGGGCCGCCTCTACCGGCAAAACCCGGTAATAGGGAGTGCGGTTTGGTACAGAATCAATGTTTCCTTCGATCACCGCATCCATGAATTCGGCAAAGGCCCGGCGCCGGGGGGTATCTTCTTTCATGCGCACCTGCTGCTCGGACATGTAGACAATATTGCCCCGTTCATAAGCGCGCCCCTCCGGCTTGGTATAGCGCATGATCATCCCCTGCTGCACCAGCCGTTCGGCTCTCTCGTGAAATTCCTCCCTGCTAAGGCCGGCTCGTTTTGCCTTCTGCAGCAGCTTTCTCTCTAAAATGTAACCGGTGAAGGGCAGCAGGAAAAAGACCCGCAGATCCTCGGAAGAAACAGTTTCTTTAACCGCATCCAAAAAGAATTCTTCATTTGGAATTTTCCCGGCCATGAACCGATAATACCGCAGCAAATCCTGGTACAGATCTTTCATTGTTTCCTCCTTATTGTTTGAGATAACATGGCTGATACTTAATGGATAATAATTCTACTTGTCTGAATTTAATTATAGCAATCTTTTACCAATATAGTCAACTGATTTCCAGGCTCTCCCCGTTCGTGATGCGCTGCAGGAATCCGGTTCGTTAAAGCATAATAAATTAGTCAGAAATTAAGATGCAAACAAGTAAATTGAAGGGATGTTTGTTATGGCTGAACAGATCAGGATTACCGGGGTATGGAAAAATGACGGGAGCTATCACTTATTAGACGACTCCGGCAACCCTCAGGCCGGGAACATGAATCCCGCCGAGCTCCTTACCGCCGCTGTAGTTGGCTGCACCGGCAAAACCATGCATGCGCTTATGAATAAGATGAAGATTAGCCATGATGGCTTTGCCATCACCGGCCTTGCCCGGAAGACCGTCGAAAAACCGGTTCGGATCCATTCAGTTTCGGTTGACGTTTCGCTCCACGGAGCCGGGTTGAGCGATGCGCAGCGCGCAAGGCTCCTGGAGCTTACCGAAAAGTACTGCCTGGTAGCCCAGACGCTCAAGCGCGGCGCAGATGTT
>JAAZHP010000022.1 GCA_012510625.1 Bacillota bacterium | reverse complement strand
CTCCCCGTCTAGCACGGCCAAATCAAAAAAATGGCGGAGAGAGTGGGATTCGAACCCACGAGACGAGGTTTTGCCCCGTCTACTCGCTTTCCAGGCGAGCGCCTTCGACCAACTCAGCCATCTCTCCACGCCAGGGTTGATCAATAAAAATGATCTGCAAATATTTACTTTATCTCCACCCATATTATACACAGAACATCACGGCAATTCAAGCGGCCGCTTAACTAAAACGCCCTTTGAAACAGATCCCAGACTGGCACTAACTACAAATAAAACCAGACTTAATCCGGTTTTTCGTAGGGTAACGTTTTTAAAACAAGGGGCATTTCCATTTTACAGAAATGCCCCTTTGTTCTCTTTCTCCTCACGCTAATTTATAGAGGGACAACGTTTTCCGCCTGTTTCCCCCGGTTCCCCTCGACAACGTCAAAGGTAACCTCCTGGCCTTCTTCAAGGGTTTTAAAACCTTCACTCTGAATAGCGGAAAAATGCACGAATACATCTCCACCTTCTTCGGTTTCAATAAACCCGTAGCCTTTATCCGGGTTAAACCATTTTACCTTACCTTGCATGTTTCACAGATCTCCTTAAAGTTAATTTGAATCAAAAAGCGGAACAACGTTAAACCCCTTCCTTGCATTTTAAAGCTGTGTCAAGATCGTTTAAGTTGACCCGTCTTTTCAACACTGTAGAGTAGCTTATCACAACAGGGTCTAAAGATCAAATATTTTCAGAGAGGTTTTATCTGCAAAATATGCCAGGTTTTTTTGTATTCATGCTTCCGGTTCCTTCTCCTCCCTGACCATTCACGCCCAAGCTTACCTTGCACCATTCTTTAAGTACACACCACGCGGGCCACAAACATGGCCCGCGCTAATTTTATTCTTCTTCAGGGAAAATTAGCAAGCCCCGCTGCTGCTAGAAGGCCTCGCTTACTTCCCATTCTTTCCACACATTGCCCACCAGGTCAGGATTGGGTTTTAAGGTCTTCTTCCCCGGCTTCCACCCGGAAGGAGTCGCTTCAGTGCCTTCGGATTCCCTAACCAGCTGGAAAGCCTGGATCTGGCGCAAAGTCTCGCTAACATTTCTTCCCACCGAGGGCGTTAAAACTTCAAATCCCTGAACAATGCCGTCGGGATCGATAATAAATCTACCCCGGGTCTCTACGCCGGAATCGGGGTCATAAATGCCGTACTGCTTGCCGATGCTGCCGTCCTGGTCCGACAACATGGGGAAGGGAATGCCCCCCTTGACCATTTTGGACAGTTCGTGTTCGTTCCACATCTTATGTACGTAAATGCTGTCCACACTGACTGATAGCACTTCCACGCCCAGTTTCTGAAGTTCCGGATACTTCTCAGCAACTGCTGAGATTTCCGTTGCTCAGACAAAGGTAAAATCCCCGGGATAGAAACATAAAAGCACCCACTTGCCCAGATACTCGGAAAGACTGGCCATTACAAATTTGCCCTGGTAAAATGCTGGTGCCGTGAAATCGGGGGCCGGTTTCCCAACTCTAATCATCTTCTGTGCAACCTCCTCTGTAGCCCTCTGAACTTCCGCGGGTGCGCCGCCGGTGTCCTGCTTCTTCTTGATTTCCGGTCGTTTACAACCTGGTTTAAACTCCTGGGGCATTGTTCAACCTCCCTTAAAATTTTAATAGCTCCTGCATTTCCTATGCTAGAATAGCAGGGGTAAGAACTAAGCCGTCCCCGACTGCTGCTAATTCTTTTAAATAGTATAACACTTTTTCCCTCCGGATGTACATTCTTTACGCATAGGGTTGTAGGGGCCAGGCATGCCCGGCCCGCAGGTGAAGCAGAGGCGTTACGCAGCAGAGACCTTTTCTAAACGCAGCATGGGCCGCCCCTACTAACCTTGCGTAGCTTGAGAGCATAAGAACTTTAAAAATTTGACAAGAAAAAAACAGGATGGCAAGAAAAGAGCCGGGATAATAAAACAATGGGCTGCCCTTTTGGGACAGCCCCGATAACTCAATGGCGGAGAGAGTGGGATTCGAACCCACGAGGAGGCTCAGCACCCCCTACTCGATTTCGAGTCGAGCGCCTTCAACCGGACTCGGCCATCTCTCCGCTTTCTATTATACCAATCGGGCCGGCTTTGTAAAGTGCGCTCACGCCCTCCGGCTGCGGAAAAAATCCTGCAGCAGCGCAGCGCATGCTTCTTTCAGGACACCGCCGGTTACGTCAAGGCGGTGGTTAAGCCGTTCATCCTGCACAATGTTGTAGAGGGTGCCGCAGGCCCCTCCCTTGGGATCCGCCGCCCCGTAAACCAGCCGCTCCACCCGGGCCTGGACCAGGGCGCCGGCGCACATGGGGCAGGGCTCCAGGGTCACGTAGAGGGTCGTTCCCGGCAGGCGCCAGCCGCCCAGGTGCCTGCTCCCCTCGCGGAGGGCCAGGATCTCCGCGTGAGCGGTGGCATCTTTCAGCTCTTCGCAGCGGTTCCGGCAGGCGGCAATGACCTGCCCCTCCCTGACCAGGACTGCCCCCACGGGCACCTCGCCGCAGGTACAGGCTTCGCGGGCCTGCTCCAGGGCCATCTCCATGTAAAAATAATCGCTTTTTTCATGATTGCCGCTCATGTTGTTATTATAAACCATTTCCAGCCCCCGGCAATCCAATCTCAAAAAGCTTGCGGCAGGGGCTTGGTGTTGGGCTCAAAGAAACACCTCCGAAAAATGTAGGGGCGGCTCATGAGCCGCCCGAACCCGTACTGGAATACAATACAAATACCGTGTAAAAACAAAAACATTTCTACCGCGCAAAAAGGACTGTTCCTGCCGAAAGGGCGGTGGGGGAACTGTGTTCACATGCATGTCATCTTGAGCGCAGCGAAGGATCTCAAAACCGGGATGACGGCAATTTACAACAATAACAACAAAAGAGCCTTCTGGCTCGCCTTCAAGATGATAAAAAGGGCGGGCGGGGATGGAACCCCGCCGTGATCCGGAAATTTGCAGCTTTAAGTATCATTTCACCCGGCTCTAACGTATTCAATGGCCTCCTTGCCGGTGATGTGATGGATGTCAATGGAAATAATATAGGATTGGTTACACTCGGTTATTACCCTCTGCCTGGCCTCTTCAGGCTGATCGCCGGCATATTTATTTACGAGGGCCGCGAAGGCTTTCAACCGCTCATCCCCTTCGGCAATTCTCGCCTCTCCAAAGGCAATCACGCTGCGAAAATAAGAGGTGTATTCTTCGCTCACGATTTTATCCTCATCGATTACGGTAAAAGAGACCCTGGGGTTCTTCCTGATGGCATCGATTTTATGCCCCTCTTTTGCGGAATGGAAATATATTTTGCCGTTAAAATAGACAAAGTTAAGAGGCACTGCATAAGGGTAGCCATTATCCCCAAAACATGCCAGGACCCCATTTGAACACCTCACCATAACGGCCGCAGTATCCTCATCAGACAACAGCTGCCTTTTTCTTCTCATTTTCCTAAACACCGGCTGCACCTCGCTTTCAAGTGAAATCAGCTTGTAACGGGATCTATAATCCAGTGAAGCTGTAGGGTCGGCTCATGAGCCGCCCAAACCCGTGCCCCAAAAATACAAATATCGTATCAAGAGCAAAAACGTTTCTACCACGCATGTACCTATACACCATCCGGACGATAACTACCCCTTTGAAAAGCTTTCTGTAAACTCCCCCCTTCGACAAAGGGGGGCCGGGGGGATATAAAAAGGGAGCCAAGGTTTTACAAGAAGCTTTAGGCTACTGCGGAGTAGATGCTTTTCCCGTCACCGTAGTAGCACTCGTAGACGTGCTCGAAAACGGCGGTGGCCTTGGTCTTGAATATCTCGGCCGTATACGCCTCCGGCAGCCCTTCGTCGAGAACCTTTTCAATGGTTACCCGCACCTGGGCACGTGCCTGCTGCCGCTTGCGCCAGTCGAGGACCAGCTTCTCGCGCTTCAGGATCTCCAAAAGTTCGCGGGCCGTCTTCTTGACCTGGTTGCGCTCTTTCCGGGTAAGCTTAATCTCGGGCTTAGTAAGCAGGTCGAAAATGGCCAGCTCCTCTTCGCTGAGCTCCTCGGCAACTGCCCGCTGCTCCTCTTCTGTAAGGCTTTTGGCAAACTCCATCAGCCGGCGGAAGAACTCTTCCACGTTGACGCAACCGGAATTGTACTCGTCGATCATCTGCTGGAAGCTCTCCAGGAAGTCTATCCTGGTTCGGTTTAAGCGCACCATCTTCTGCAGCTGCCGGGAAATGGAGGCCTTGAGCCGCTCCACCTCCGTATGCTTGCGCCCCTGCTTAAATTTGGACGCGAGAAGCTCAAAATTAATCTTGCTCAGGTCTATTAAGGGCTGATCATCATCCCGGATCACGTAGCCCGTTGTGGAGATGGAGCGATCCAGGAGCTCTTCCACCTGCCTCATGATTTCACTGATATCCACCGGGGGATTCAAGGCGCGTATCTTGTCTGCCAGGACCTTGATGAGGGTGCAGTCAGCCTGCAGATGTTCCTCCGCCGGATCGGGCAGGATGGCCTTGTACAGCCGGTAGACCTTGTTGGCCTGTTCCAGGAAGCGCCTCTTGATCTCTTCCCTGGCCACCAGGGCGTCAACGGCATCATCAAGCAGGGCCACCCTCTTAAAATCCCGCGCCTCGATAATCTCCTGCAGCCGCACCCCCTGTTCCTCGCATAGCGCCTTCGCCTCTTCGACGGCGTATTTCAGGGCGGCCACGAGCGCCTCCTTATCCCTTACCGGGCTATCACCCACCCTTCTCCCTCCGCCGGCCCCGTAAATCGCCAGCGCCTGCTCCAGGTTCCTGAAAACGCCCACGTAGTCCACGATGAGGCCGCATACCTTATCGCGGAAGACCCGGTTGGCCCGGGCGATGGTCTGCATGAGGGTGTGGTTGCGCATGGGCTTATCCAGGTAGAGGGTGGAGCAGGAGGGTACATCGAAACCTGTCATCCACATGGCGCAGACAAAAACTAGACGGAGGGGATCGCTGGGATCCTTGAACTTTTTCTCCATGTCTTCCTCCACCATGCGCTTGCGGTGCGGGCGGATATCGAGACCTTTTTCAGCCATGTCGCGAATTTCATTCTGGGACTGGGAGACGATCACCGCCATGTCGGTCTCCTCAAGCAGCTTGATTTTCCTCTCCAGCTCGGGCCACTCCTTCTCCGGGAGCAGCCCGCGTTGCCCGCGCATCTTTTTAAGTATGCGCTGCCAGTATTTCTGCACCTTGTTGTACATGCGGATGGCCGTGGCCTTGTCGATGCAGATGACCATGGCCTTCCCCTGGAAGCCCCGGCTGATGAAGTGGTCCACAATGTCCGCCCCCACCGCTTCCAGCCGGTCATCCCTAGTAATGAGATGGTATTCGCGGGCAAACTCCCGCTCCAGCTTCTTCTCCTGCTCCTCATCCAGCTCCGCCGCTTCCAGCAGCACCTCCATCTCTTCGTTGAGGTTCTCGTTTGTCAGTTGCAGCTCGGGAATGCGGTTCTCGTAATAGAGGGGCACGGTGGCGCCGTCTTCCACCGACTCGCGGAAGTTGTAGATACTGATATAGTCGCCGAAGACCTGACGAGTCTTCTCTTCACCGACGATGAGCGGGGTGCCGGTAAAGGCGATAAAGGAGGCGTTAGGCAGCGCTGTGCGCATGTTCAGGGCCAGGGTGTCGTACTGGGTGCGATGGGCCTCGTCGGTTATGACGATAATATCGTCCCGCTCCGATAGCACCGGGTGTTTTACGCCCGTTTCAGTGCGGAATTTATGAATCAGTGTAAATATATAGCGATGGTCCCCGCTCAAAAGCTGCCGCAGATGCCTGCTGCTTTCGGCCTGGACCCTGGCCTCGGTGATAACGGCGGTAGAGACAAAGTTCTTGTAAATCTGATCGTCGAGCTCCTTGCGGTCGGTGACGATCACGAAGCTCCAGTTGCCGGGCACCTTGCGCAGCACCTTCTGGGAGAAGAAGATCATGGAGATGCTCTTGCCGCTGCCCTGGGTATGCCAGAACACCCCCAGGCGTCCCTGCCGCTCCTTGATTTCCGCCAGGGCGGCCATGGCATTGATCACGCCCAGGTACTGGTGATTCTTGGCCACTATTTTAATTTGCCCGCCGGGCGCGTCCATGAACAGGGTGAAGT
>JAAZHP010000203.1 GCA_012510625.1 Bacillota bacterium | reverse complement strand
CGATCCCGACCAAAACTCTGGCCAGTTTTTTCTTGCCGGTCTGATGGCACTTGGCGCCGCGGACCACGATACCATCCGCATTTTTCTCCACTACCCGCATAAAAAGATCCGGGTCTGCCTGTTGAAAGGGCCTTAATCCCCTGTCTCCCTTGGGATCGGTCATCGCGCCGTCGACTGTCAGATCTTCTTCTTGAACATAGCGCAGATAATCGCGGAAGCGCTGATGGTACTGGGTGCCCAAATCGCGATCCATTTCGAACGTGGTGCTGTCCACCGCGTTAAAGGCGTCCAAACCGACACAGCGCTGAAAACAGGAGGCGGTCTTCTGTCCCATGAGCCTCTGCATCTTAACTTTCTTAACCAGGTCTTCTGCGCTCTGGTGCAAATGCGTAAAGCGATTGATTTTCTTCCCGGTCAGGCTGGAAGTCGCTGTCATCAACTCTTCATACCGGGGATCAAATGCCAGCTCGTAAGTTTTGGCCACGGAATTCATCGAAGGACGTATGACCGGGTGATCTACCGGATTTTCAACTTTTTGGCCAAACATATAAACATTCATTTTCAAATTCCTAAGGCTTTCCTCGTACTCTTTTGCCGTCTTCATGTTTGAAAACTCCTTTCCAAAGAATTAATAGGGATGCTATTTCTAAACGCAAGATCAATGCCAACATGGCTGTGAACACGGCGCTTTATTTTGGTTGCTGAAAATAAAGCGCCGTAATGCTAAATGTGTATTTCGTGGCCGTTTTTCCGATTCTGTTTACTGATTAAGAAGGCAATTGAGGTGTAATTTCCGTGCAGAACTGCACGGAAAGTGCAGCCATGCACATGGTATCTGGATTATCGGCCAATCCTGCTTTTTTGAACCAGGTGATCAGGGCGGCGGCCTGGGGGACGGAGCGCCTGCCTAGTTTCGGCACAGCCCGGCGCCGGGTGCCGTATTGCCTGGGGGAGAGGGGGAGCAAATGAGACAGGAGCAGCTGTCGCTATTCCCTGAAAAAGGGAATCATTCTAAAATCCTCACGATAGAACAGCTTCACCATGAGATTGCCGGAATTTCAAAATATGGGAGAAAAACTGCTTGCCTTGAATTTCCCGATCCTGCAATAAATATACCGGTCTATGTAAATGAGTTTTGCGGATACGTGCTAAACAGGGCGCCCAATCCGATGATGGAACGCCGGGCCATCCCTTGCCAGTAAAAATGAAGCAATCGTACTCCGCCAGCGCTTTGTGATAATCGGGACGGCCGGGGTAGTGCAGCTTCTCCCACTGGCAATCAATATTTTCCTGGCTGATCCAGGCCGCCTGCGGCGTTTTTACCAGTACGCTGATGATTTTTCCAGTTTCAAAATGCCCGTTAAATTTTATCACTTGCTACCTCCATTCCGCTGTACATTACTTGATTAAACTGATTAAATTATTTAGTCGCCGCCCCCGGGCCGTCCCCTTTTGCAAGATTCGGCGAAATAAAAATCAAGTGAAATAATTCAAGCAAGAACCGTCCCTGGTTGAATTGTATATTTTGGCGGGACCGTAAAAGAATAACGGTAGCAACCGGCCTCCGGATGAAAGGCGGGTCAATTTGTTTAAGCTGTTTCAAAAACTGTTCAAGCGCAGGCAGATCTTTACCGGCGACGACTGGCATAACAATCCGGATATCAGTATGCGCGAGGTTCAAGCCCGGGAGGCGAAGCTGGGCAAGGATTTGGAAAAAACCTGCAGTTGCTGGAGCGCCACGCCGGGCCCAGCTACGATCTCGCAGTGCGCCGTTTCAAGGCGGGAGATAAGGCGCCCGCCGCACTGGTGCGCCTGGACGGTCTCACCGAGGCTAAAGTCGTAGAGGAAATCCTGCGCACCCTGATGGTGGACAGCCGGCTGCTGAAAGAGCCGGAGCGGGCCGGGCAGATCGCCGCCGTCGCCCTGGAAGAGCTGCTCACCGCTTCGGAGGTGCGTGAAGCGGACAACATCTCCGCCCTCTTCGCCGGGCTGGCCGCGGGCAAGGCGGCCCTGCTCTTCAATGGCTATCCCAAGGCGCTGCTGTGCGACGCCAAGGGGTTTATGACCCGGGCGATCACCGAACCGGACGCCGAAAAAACCCTGCGCGGCCCGCGTGAAGGGTTTGTCGAAAGCCTGCGTATAAACACCTCCCTGATCCGGCGGCGCATCCGCATCCCCCAGCTGTGGATGGAAAGCCTGACCGTGGGCGAACTGACCAAGACGGAGGTAGTCTTCGCCTATATCAAGGGGCTGGCCCGGGAGAAGCTGGTGCGGGAGGTGCGCGACCGCCTGCGACGGATTAAAATTGACAGCGTCCTGGAGAGCGGCTACGTGGAAGATTTCATCGCCGACACCCCGTACACCGTATTCCCCCTGACCCTGCGCACCGAGCGACCGGATAAAGTGGCGGCATATCTCCTGCAGGGGAGGGTGGCTATCTTCGTTGACGGCACCCTTCAAACGTTGATCGTACCCGTAGAACTGTCCGTGCTCATGCAGGCCCCGGACGACTATTACGAGCCGCCCCCGATCGGCTCCCTGATCCGGCTCCTGCGCTATGTCTCCCTGCTGATATCGCTGCTCCTGCCCGGGTTCTACGTGGCCGTGATCAACTTCCACCAGGAGCTGCTGCCGACAACGCTGCTGCTGCGCATCACCGCTTCCCGGGAAGGAGTGCCCTTCCCGGTGATCGCGGAAGTGCTGCTGCTGGATGCGTTGTTCGAAATACTGCGCGAGGCGGGGGTGCGCCTGCCGGCGGCGATCGGCCCGGCGATCAGCATTGTCGGCGCCCTGATCCTCGGCGACGCCGCCATCCGCGCCGGGATGGTCTCCCCGGCGGTGGTGATTGTGATCGCGCTGACCGCCATCGCCGGCTTTACCGCCCCCGCGTTCAGCCTGGGGATCTCCTTCCGCATCCTCCGGTTTACCTACACTATTATGGGTGCCGTCTTCGGCCTTTTCGGCGTCCAGTTCATCATCTTGCTGACGGTGATGCACCTCTGCAGCCTGCGTTCTTTCGGCTACCCCTATCTCAACCCCCTGGCCCCGCTAATCTGGCAGGATATGAAAGACAACCTGGTGCGGACCTGGTGGTGGGGCATGCGCGAACGGCCAAAGCTTCTCGGGCAGCGCGAGCCGCAGCGCATCCCGCCGGGACAGGCCCCCTACGAGGGAAAGGACCCAGGCGAAGGGGAGGAGGAAGGGTAGATGGCCGTGGAGAAGATCGCCAATCGCCAGCTTTTCTTCATCCTTTTTCTGGCCCGCTCCACTTTGAAGATCGCATTTCTGCCGGTAGTGACCAGCGCCGACGCCCTGCAAGACGCCTGGATCTCGGCGATCCTCTCCTTTTTTGGGGGAGCACTGCTGGTAATCGCCATCGGGGGGCTGGCTGTCCGCTTCCCCAACGAAACAATGGTGCAGTACAGCCAGAAGCTGCTGGGCAAGTGGCCGGGCAAGGCGTTGAGCCTGTTACCGCTGGGAGCATTCCTGTTTATGTCCTCCGCCGAATTACGCATCTACGCCGAGGCGCTGACTACCCTCTTTATTACCGAGACCCCCCTGGTCTTTGGCATCGGCACCATGGGTTTCGCCGCCGCCCTGGCCGTCTACGCCGGTATCGAGCCGCTTGGCCGCGCGGCGGACCTTTTTTTCCCCATCTTTCTGTTCACGGTCTTTGCCAGCCTGTTCATTGCCGTGCCCCAGTTGCAGCAGCATCTGGACAACCTGGAGCCGGTCCTGGCCCGGGGGGCGGGGCCGGTGCTGCGCGGCACCGCCACCCCGATCGCGGTAATCTCCCAGTTCCTGGTCCTGGCGATCCTGGTCCCGGAGCTGACAGAACCGAAGCGGGCCCTGCGCACCGCCCTGAACGCCCTGGCGTTTACCTCCTTCCTGCTCGTGCTCGTGACGGTGGCGACCACGGCCGTCCTCGGACCCCAGGTGGCGGCGCGGATTGCTTTCCCTTTCCTGTCACTGGTGCGCTCGCTGCGGATCGGCGAATTCCTGGAACGGATCGAGGTGCTGGCCATGTTCGCCTGGGGCTTAGGCCACTTTATCGCCCAGGCCGTATTCCTCTACTGCGGGGCCAAGGGGCTCTCCCAGGTGCTCGGCCTGAAAAGCTACCGCATCCTCGTCGGGCCGATGGCGGTGATCTGGATTACCCTGGCAGTGCACGGATACAGTGATTTTTTCCAGCTAAAGACCATCTTCCAGCCGGGCATCGCCGTCCCCCTGGCCTTCGGCTTTGTCCTGGTGCCCAATGGGATCCTCTGGCTGGCCTACGGGATCCGCGCCCTGGCCGGGAGGTTGAAGCCCGGTGCGCCCTAGAATCCTGCTGGCAGTACTGCTGATTATCTCCTTGCTGGCCGCGCCCGGCTGCTGGAACCGGCGCGCCCCGGAGCTTTTGGGTCTTGTCCTGGCTACGGCTTTCGACTATGACGAAGCGCGGGGGCTCTACCATGTCATTGTCCAGGTGGCCAACCCGATCGTCATGGGCGGAGGCCAGGACGCAAACAACGGCGGGGGGGGCGGAGGGGGCGGCCCGTCTTTCTGGACGGTCTCGGCCTTCGGCCAGACCCCCTATGAGGCGCTGCAAAGTTTGGCCATGGGTACCAGCCGGGAGTTTTTTTGGGCTCACAACCGGGTCCTTCTCTTCTCCGAAAAGCTGGCCCGGCGGGGCATCGGCGAGATCCTGGACCTGGTGGCGCGGGAGCGCCAGTTTCGGCCGGTCATGACCCCCGCGGTCGTGGAGGGCAACCTGCGGCGCCTGATGGAGGCCCAGTTTCCCCTGGAAGAGTCCGGGGCCCGGGGGCTGGACCGGTTGATCGTCACTACACAGTTCGATCTCGCCGTCTTCCCGCTAATGCTGTTTTACGAGCTTTACAGCACCCTGGGGCAGCCGGGCGTCGAGATGATCATCGGCAAGATCGAGGTTTTAGAAGAAGGGGCGGCGGGACAGGGCTCCGGAGGGGCGGGCGGTGGAAGTGAAACGGGGCAAGCTCCCCCGGCGCAGATCGGCGGGGCGGCCGTGTTCCGCGGCGATCGCATGGTCGGCTGGGCCGACCTTAACCAGGTCAGAGGCTGGCATTATGCCACCGGCCGGGGAATCCGGTTTAATTTCCCCGTACCATGCCCGGATCACGAGGGGGGGTATTTTTCGATCGAGATTTTCTCGGTCAAGAGTAGCATGCGCCCGGCAGCCGGCGGGCAAGACTTAAAAGTAATCATCGAGGTCATGGCAGACGGCCGGACTGAAGATGTCAGCTGCCGCCATGAACATAATCTGGACGTGGAGACAGAACTGATCAAGCGCATTGAACGCGCCTGCGCCCAGACAATACGCGACCGCATCGAATCAATGCTTAGCCTGAGCCGGGAGCTTAAGTCCGATTTCCTGGGCCTGGGCAATCTCTTTTACCGCAAAGAGCCCCGGCTGTGGCGGGAGATCGAGGGTCGCTGGGAGGAGATCTTGTCCGGGCTGGTGGTGGAAGTCCGGGTGAAATTTAACCTCACCCGCCCGGGTGTGGTAATTAGCCCGGGGAAAACCCGTTAATCCGGTAGAGGAGCGGTGTG
>JAAZHP010000202.1 GCA_012510625.1 Bacillota bacterium | reverse complement strand
TTATGTTTCCCGCTGCAGGCCTTTTTATTCCGCCCAAAGCTGCAGGACCGGATCTATATATCCTGCCGCTTAGGGAATAATAGCTTTTGAAATTGATACTCTCTTTCTTGTATTTATTGCCAGTCACAGCCTTATCATTGCTAATTTACTATTTTAAGGAGGCGAACGCGTGGCCGATCCACAGACTATTTATTTAAACCGCGGCGAGTCCCTGCCGGAGCTATACGGCGAAGATCGCCTGGTTATATTGCCCCGGGACCCCCACAATATCTTTGCATACTGGGAAGTAAGCCCGCAAACCAGGGCGGCCCTGGATAATAGAGCAGTAGAGGAAGGGTGGCCGGAAATCACTTATTGCCTGCGGGTCTATAAATATGCCTGGCCCGAAGAAGAAACAGTAGAAAGCTTTTTTGACCTGGAAGTAAGCCGGGAAAGCAATAACTGGTATATCGCTGTTGCTAATGCAGACAGGTATTACCATGTTGAATTAGGCTGGAAAGCGCCAGGAATTCCTTTCCAATACCTTCTCCGTTCAAACTTAGTCCGGACCCCCCGCAACGGCCTCAGCGACCTGATCGATGAAAACTGGCAACTCCCCGACTGGAAAGCGCAAAAGCTTTTCCGCCGGATCTCACTCTATCATCTCAGCTCGGCGGAATTTTTTAGACGCCTGAGGAAATAAAGAGAAAACAATTCAATTCAAAGAACTGCCCGAAGGAGGCTTTTAAAAAGTCATGGCTCAAGGTTTTCTTGCATTAATTTTACACGCTCACCTGCCCTATGTCCGCCACCCGGAATATGAGCATTCCCTCGAAGAAAAATGGTTTTTTGAAGCGGTAACCGAATGTTACATTCCCCTGCTCATGGTTTTTGAAAGATTGCGAGATGAGGGTATTGACTTCCGATTGACTTTTTCGCTATCACCAACCTTGCTGGCAATGATGGAAGACCCTCTCTTGCAGAAGCGCTGCCGTCAATACCTGCAGAGGCTGCAAAACCTGGCCCGGCTCGAAGAGGAGAGAACCGCCGGCGACCCCTCTTTCGCTCCCCTGGCTCAGCTCTACCGCTCGCATTTTGACTCTGCCGCAGCCTACCTGGATCGCTACGGTTGCCGCCTGGTAAGCGCCTTCCGCAAGCTGGCTGAAGAAAACTACCTGGAGCTAATCACCACCGCATCCACTCATGCTTACCTGCCGCTGCTGCAGCTTCAACCTGAGAGCATCTATGCACAGATAGCCAATGGTGTCCAGTATCATACGGCCCTTTTTGGAGAGGCGCCGCGGGGGCTGTGGCTGCCCGAATGCGCCTTTGAACACGGCCTGGATGACTTCATCAGCGAACTGGGCATACAATACTTTATTACCGCCACTCACGGGGTCCTCTTCGCTTCACCCCGCCCCAAGTACGGTGTCTACAGCCCCATCCTGACCCAAAGCGGCGTTGCTGTTTTCGGCCGGGACGCGGAGACATCAAAGCAGGTCTGGAGCGCGCAGGAAGGATACCCCGGAGATTACGACTACCGCGAATTCTATCGCGACATCGCCTATGATCTGCCGCTGGACTATATTGGACCCCACCTGCATCCCCCCGGCATGCGCAGCGACACCGGCATAAAGTATTACCGCATCACCTGTGAAGGGCTGGAATACAAGGAGCCTTACCGGCCGGACCGGGCCCGGGAGAAGGCCGCCCTGCACGCTGGAAACTTCATGTTTAACCGCGAACAGCAGGTCCGCTACCTTTCCACTTTAATGGGCCGTCCGCCCATAGTCATCTCCCCCTATGACGCCGAGCTTTTCGGCCACTGGTGGTTTGAGGGGCCTCAATGGCTCGATTATCTTTTCCGGAAAATAGCCTTTGACCAGCCGCATGTAAAGCTGATCACTCCCGGGGAATATCTGGACCTGGGTTATCCGCTGCAGCTGGCAACGCCCAACCCTTCCAGCTGGGGAGACAAGGGATATCATGAAGTGTGGCTAAACGGAAGCAATGACTGGCTTTACCGGCACCTGCACAAAGCCGCCGCCGATATGATCAGGCTGGCAACGGCGCACCCCGAAGCTGAAGGACTGCTGGAAAGGGCCCTCCGACAGGCCGCCCGCGAACTGATGCTGGCCCAGAGCAGCGACTGGCCTTTTATCATGACCGCCGGGACCATGGTCGACTACGCCCGCAGCAGGGCGGAAAGCCACCTGGTTCGCTTCCGGACCCTGGCGCGCCAGATAGACGAGGGAGCTATTGACGCCGAATGGCTTAAAGGATTGGAAGAGGCGGATAATGTCTTCCCGCAGCTTGATTACCGTCTATACCGGGATTTTAAAACCACAGTGCCCGTTGATCTGGCAGGAGTTGTTTAATCCAATATCAGTGCTTTTTGAAAGAGAACAATTGAAACTAGAAAATAAAAATGGGTACAAAAATTAACTTTTGTACCCAAAACGGTGAAGGAACCAAGCCGGGGTTAGCTGGGGCTTAAGGTCATTTCAAGATTTAAAAAAAGAGACAGCTTGCGGCTGCCTCATCAGGGAGAAAAATATTATTATTATCAGTTCCTGACCGGCAGCCTGGCGATCCTTTACAGGACCCATAGCTTTGCGTCACTGCCTTGCGGCAGCTTTGCCTTTATCGGTTTAACTTTTGCCTGAGCATATTATATACTTTACCGGGCTTTGATGCAACCCTTTTGCGCAAAAAATGGATAAATCAAACCGGCAATTTATCGATTAGCCCGGCAATATAACGCAAGATGATCGCAGCATCGCCGGAAAATCTATTTGGGAGTTGGTTAAGGACCGCTAATCAGGGAGCGTAAATCTAAGTCAGGGGAACCATGTAAAATGAGAAAGGCCTGGGCGCCATCTTGATCCAGCCAGGCAATACC
>JAAZHP010000201.1 GCA_012510625.1 Bacillota bacterium | reverse complement strand
TTACTCTATCCGGACTGAGCTACGGGCGCGCGTGGCGGAGAGAGAGGGATTCGAACCCTCGAAGCAGGCTTTTACCCACTTAATCGCTTAGCAGGCGACCGCCTTCGACCTCTCGGCCATCTCTCCGGACCTTTATTTTGTTTTGGCGGAGGGGGTGGGATTCGAACCCACGGCCCTTTCGGGTCACCGGTTTTCAAGACCGGCTCCTTCAACCGCTCGGACACCCCTCCCGCAAGCGGCCATTATAGCAAGTTTAGTATAGCAAAGCAGCATTTCATTGTCAACTTGCATTGGCCCGCTTCGAAAGGCCTAAGCAGCCTCGATACAAGCGGCAATGGATAAAGTTGCTGCTACTTTTTAAATCCCCCCTGGCCCCCCTTTAAAAAGGGGGGGAACCTGGTAAGTTTTTTTTATTAAACCGCCTGACCCTCTTTGAGAAGGGATGAATTGAGTCAGGGTGGGGTGATTCGGTCCCGGCCGTTGAAGTAGGGCCGCAGAACTTCGGGCAGAAGCACGCTGCCGTCTCCCTGCTGGAAGTTTTCCAGGATGGCTGCGACGGTGCGGCCCACGGCCACCCCCGAGCCGTTCAGGGTATGCACAAACTGCGCCTTCTGCCCCGGAGCAGGGCGGTAGCGGATCCCGGCGCGGCGGGCCTGGAAATCGGTAAAGTTGCTGCAGGAAGAGATCTCCCGGTAGGTCCCGGCAGAAGGCAGCCATACCTCGAGATCGTACTTCTTCGCCGCGGCAAAGCCGAGGTCGCCGCTGCACATGAGCATGACCCGGTAAGGCAGCCCCAGGAGCTGCAGCACTCTCTCGGCGTCACGGGTCAGGCTTTCCAGCTCGTCATTGGAATTTTCAGGCAGGGCAAACTTGACCAGCTCCACCTTGTTGAACTGGTGGTTCCGGATGAGCCCGCGGGTGTCGCGTCCGTGCGCCCCCGCCTCGGAGCGGAAGCAGGCGCTGTAAGCCACGTAGCGCAGGGGCAGATCCGCCGCGTCGAGGATCTCGTCCCTGTGCAAGTTGGTTACCGGCACTTCGGCAGTGGGGATGAGGTAGTAGTCTGCGCCCTCCACCTTGAAGGCGTCTTCGGCAAATTTTGGCAGCTGGCCGGTGCCGGTCATGCTGCCCGAGTTAACCAGGAAAGGGGGAAAGATCTCGCGGTAGCCGTGCTCCCCGGTATGCAGGTCGAGCATGAAGTTGATCAGGGCGCGCTCCAGCCTGGCCCCGTCGCCGCAGTAAAGGGCAAAGCGGCTGCCGGTAATCTTTCCGGCCCGTGGAAAATCGATTATGCCGAGCATCTCGCCAATTTCCCAGTGCGGCCGCGGGGAGAAGGGAAACTGCGGCGGTTCACCCCAGGAGCGCACCTCCATATTGTCGGCTTCGTCCTCGCCGGAAGGCACAGCCGGGTCCGGAATGTTCGGCAGCCGCAGCAAGATCTGCTCCATCTCGCCGTCAAAGCGGCGGAGTTCTTCGTCAAGCTCCTTGATCTTCCCTGACACTTGCCGCATCTCCTCTTTTTTGCGCTCAACCGCGGCGCGGTCTCCCTTGGATAAGCCGATCTCTTTCGATACCCGGTTCCGCAGCCGCTTCAGCTCCTCCGCCTCCTGCAGCAGCCGGCGGCGCTTTCCATCCAGCTCCAGGAGCCTATCCAGGTCGGCCGGCTCATTTTTTAGGGCGATGGCCTCTCTGACCTTCTCGGGGTGTTCCCGCACAAATTTCAAATCAAGCATTATTCCAGACCTCCGAAAATTTTCTCCGTCTTATTTACATCTCCTCTGGAGCGGCAATTCCAAGCAGGCCCAGGCCGTTTTTCAGGACCTGGCGCACCGCCAGGATCAGGAGCAGCCGCGCCCGGCGCAGCTCCGGGTCGTCTACCAGAACGGGGCATTCGTGGTAGAAGCGATTGAAATCGCGAGCCACGTCGACAAGATAACGGGCCAGGATGGAGGGGCGGTAGCTTGCAGCAGAAGCTTCAATTTTTTCCGGGTAGGCGGCCAGGGTCTTAACCAGGGCTTTCTCTTCCTCCCGCCCCAGGGCGGCAATGGCCTCATCCGACCAGGCGGGGTCCGCGGAGCCCGAACGGCGCAGGATGCTGCAGATGCGGGCGTGGGCATACTGGATGTAAGCCGCCGTTTCACCGGAAAAATCAAGCACCTTGTCCCAGTCAAATTCGACATCCTTAACCCGGTCGTTGCTCAGGTCTCCAAAACGGACCGCCCCGAGACCGACCATCCTGGCGGCGCTTTCCTTGTCCGCCAGGCCGGGATTTTTCTCTTCAATGATCTCGCGCGCCAGGTTTATGGCCTTCTGGAGCACCTCCTCCAGGAGGATCATCTTTCCTTCCCGCGTAGACATCCGCCCTTCCTTGAAGCGGATCAGGCCAAAGGGGATGTGGATGCAGTCCTGAGCCCAGGAGAAGCCAAGCAGTTCGAGAATCTTTACCATCTGCTGGAAGTGCAGCTTCTGTTCGGCGCCGACGACATAGAGCGCCTTGACAAAATTAAAGGTGCGGTGGCGGTATTGGGCCGCAGCCAGATCCCTGGTCAGGTAGAGGGTGGCCCCGTCTTTCTTGCGCAGCATCGCCGGCGGGAGCCCGTATTTTTCCAGGTCCACGATGAGGGCGCCTTCGCTTTCCACAGCCACGCCTTTCTCCTGCACCATCCTGATTACATCGTCCAGCATGTCGTTGTAATGGCTTTCGCCATGATAGTAATCAAACTTGATGCCCAGCAGGTCATAGATCTGATCGTAGTTTTCCAGGCTGAGCCGGCGGAAAAGCTGCCAGTAGTTGACGGCCTCTTCCTCCCCGTCTTCAAGGCGCTTAAACCAGGCGCGGGCCTCCTCTTCGAAAGCGTCATTTTTTTCCGCCTCCTGGTGAAAGCGGACATAAAGGTGATAGAGGTAATTAACCGGGTCTTGCTGCAGCTTTTCATCGTCGCCCCAGCGTTCATAGGCCACGATCATTTTCCCAAACTGCGTGCCCCAATCGCCGAGATGATTGATCCCAATGGTGCGATAACCCTGGGCTTCTAAAATTAAGCAAAGGGCATGGCCGATCACGGTGGAGCGGATGTGCCCTATTCCGAAAGGTTTGCAGATATTGGGCGAGGAGTAGTCAATAACGATTGCGCCTCCTTTGCCTAGGTTGCTCCTGCCGTATTCGGAACCGGCCTCATAAATTTTCTTGAGCAGATCGCGGCTGAAGACGGGATAGTCCAGGTAAAAGTTAAGGTAAGGCCCCCGGGCCACCGCTTTTTCCCAGCACTCTCCCCGCCTGCCGGAAAGGGCTTCGCCCAGCTCCGCGGCAATCGCCGCCGGAGACTGTTTTTTCTGAGCAGCCAGGGTAAAGCAGGGGAATGCCAGGTCGCCCATCTCCGGGGCAGGCGGCTCTTCAAGCAGCCCTGCAATGCGGGATTCTTCCAACATCACCAGCGGCGCCAGGACCCGGCTAATTTCTTCTTTGCAGTGGTCCATTCACGGCCACCTCGTTTCTCTATATTTTATAGTATTTTAGCCCAAATAGAGTAAAATGACAACGCATTTCCCAAAACCCGGAAAATACCGCATTAAGCGGTTGAGAAATATATAGAACAAGTATGCCCTTAAAATTCGGGATTGATATGATACGGTTTATAAATCTGGCGGCTCAAGGAAGGATAGCCCTCCGGCGGGGACCATCTTTCACCTTCCACATAAATTTCCACGTAGCGGCTGTCGCTGTTATTAACAGCGGTTAGGAAGAGGGCGTCGAGGATCATTGCCGCCTGCAGCTGCTCTATAACATCCCCGCCTTCGGGAAAAAGCATGCAGAAAGA
>JAAZHP010000021.1 GCA_012510625.1 Bacillota bacterium | reverse complement strand
TAAGACAGCAGCGGTAAGGCTGGTGCAGCCGGTCTTCCGTGGCCCAGCTGAGAACATCTTCTTTCCCGGTAGAGAGGGCGGCGGCGAGGGCGGCGGCGCGGCCTGCGTTGAAAACGGCATCACTGAGCGGCACCTGCTCCGGCAATACGCGGCGCGCCGCCTGCGTAGCCAGGGTAATTTCGGGCACGGCCACCAGGAGGCGCAGCCCGGGGGCGGTTGGAACTTTAAATGTGCGCAGCTTCCCCCGGTCGCAGCAGCTGATGACCATCCCCCCATAAATCGCCGGCGCCACATTATCAGGATGCCCTTCCATCTGGGCGGCCAGCTCCAGAATCTGCTCGCGGCTTAGCGGATTCGGCAAAAATGCATTTGCGGCAATCATCCCACCGACTATGGCGGCGGAGCTTGAGCCGAGCCCGGAGCCTGCGGGGATGCGATTAAGCTGCCGCAACTTCCAGGAGGGGGGCTTTATCCCGGCTGCCTTAAAGAGAACGCCGGCAGCCCGGAGCGAGAGGTGGTTTTCATCCCGCGGCAGCGACGCCGCTCCTTCACCCTCGATCTGCACCTCGGAGATGGGTCCTGCGGCCACGGAAAGGGTCAGCTCATTGTATATTTGCAGCGCCAGGCCGATAGCATCAAATCCCGGTCCGAGATTGGCGCTGCTTGCAGGGACCTTCACCTTTACTTTTATTTCCCTATTTATTGCCATTTGCTCAACCCCCATCGTTCCTGACTGCAGGTACCGGCTGCGAAAATAAAATCCCCCTAAATCCCCCTTTAAAAAAGGGGGACTTTAAAAACTATCCCTTTCATGTACAATCATCCGGCTTTAACCGTCTGACTTCTGACCTCTGACTTCCGACTTCCAAAATGGCGAGGCCGGCCTCGCCATTTTGCAGGTGAGCTAAGCCAGGACGCGAAAGACGCCCGCATCCGGCTGAATTGACGGGAGCCGGAGAGCCTTTTCCAGGGAACGGTTAAAACGCTCTTCGCTTACATCGTGGGTAACAAGGACAATTTCGGCAATGCCGTTCTTTTTGCGCTTCTGAATGATCATGTCCAGGCTGACTCCCTCGTCTCCAAACACGGTGGCCAGGGCGCCAAAAACCCCCGGACGGTCCTGCGCCAGGAAGCGCACATAAAAGCGCGAGTTGAGAACGGAGACAGGCAGCAGTTTCGTCTTCCCCAGGTTGTTCGCATAAAGACCTTTGTCAGCCCGTTCATAGGAGCGCACGGCGTCAATAATATCGGCCACCACTGCGCTGGCCGTGGGAAGAGCGCCGGCGCCGCGCCCGTAAAACATGGCTTCGCCGATAAGATCTCCTTCAATAAAAAGAGCGTTAAATTCATCGTGGACCGACGCCAGCGGGTGCGCCAGCGAGACCAGCGCCGGGTGAACCCGCAGAACCAGGCCGCCGGGCTTCTCCTCTCCGATAGCGAGAAGCTTGATCGTGTAGCCCAGCTCCCTGGCATAGTGAATATCGGCCCTGGTGACATTTTTAATCCCCTCGATGGAAAGTTCGCCGGGGTCAACCGGGCAGTTGAAGGCAATACCGGCCAGGATGGCCAGCTTATAGGCGGCGTCTCTTCCTTCAATATCGCTGGAGGGATCTGCCTCGGCAAAGCCCAGCTTTTGAGCCCGGGCCAGCGCCTCCTGGAAATCCATGTCATCGCAGGACATCCGGGTGAGGATATAATTGGTGGTGCCGTTGATAATTCCGATGATGCATTTGATCCGGTTGGCCACGAGGCAGTGTTTCAGGGGGCGAACCAGGGGGATGCCTCCGCCGGCGCTCGCTTCATAGTAAATATTCCGCCCGCAGCGGCGGGCCAGCTGCAAAAGCTCCCGGCCGTGCTGCGCCATTAGATCCTTGTTCGCGGTGACGACATCTTTGTTTTCTTTCAGGGCTGCGCTGATGAGAGTGCGCGCCGGCTCGATCCCGCCCATAAGCTCCACCACTACGCTGATGGCAGGATCTCTGATCACCACATCGGGGTCGGTGGTATAGGTTTGGGGAGGCAGATCCACTGCCCGGCGGCGTGAAGGGTCCCGCACCAGCACTCGCTGCAGCGTGAGATTAATATCAGTTTTGCCGGCGAGCAGCTCTCCATTGCGCTCGATGATCTGGGCTACGCCGCCCCCCACGGTACCCATCCCCAGCATGCCGATTTTAACCGCTTTTCCAAAACTCAAACCCGGACTTCCCCCTTTTCATATTTCCGCTCATTATACCATATCGCCTTATGCTTGTCCGGAAAATAATGAAAAAAACCGGTGCAAAACACCGGTCTGGTCAAGGACTTTCACTAATTCAATTATTCTATACCGGCTCGATCGGACCATTTGGAACCAGATCATCCTGCGGCGGGAAAGGCGGCCAATCCGGCTCGAAATCGGGGCATTCCGCCTCCACCTGGGTGCAGAAGTCGGGTTCGGGGCAGAAACCGTAAGAGGGAACGAGCAGCTGCACCAGGGCGACCAGTTTAATCAGGATCAGCTTGCCGATACAGCAGGTAACCTCCTGCGGTCCCGATACAAAGCACTCGAAGCAATCGAGGAATACTTCACACTGGACAAAGAGCCGCGGGTCAAAGATGCGGTCGCTCAAGATCACCGTCCTTTCGAAGAATATCGGCGGACTGGTGAAAAACTTCTGCCCCGCCTGATCGATAAAAGCAAAGCGGAAGCGGTAGAAGAACGAGACCCTGGCGCGATTCGTGTTCGGTATTTTTTCACATGTGAAGGGGTGCTTGTCATCAATCACCAGTTCGGCATCAATGCACCAGACATCCTCGATCTCACCCGAAGCGATACTGCTCAGATCGGTGACCTCTTCGTTGGTTTCAACCTGCTTGCAGGATTCGTAGACCTTCTCCGTTTTAATGCAGACAATCTCCAATCCATTACGTTGCAGAAGCGCATCCATTTCGGCTTCACCCATTTCGCCCAGTTCGGGCGGTACCGGGCGGCGATAAAGTTCCCCGCCTTTTTTCCGGTGGTAGCTGCCGGGATAGCCTGTTTTTTTACTACATCCCATCATCCAACCCTCCTTTACGCATTGATTGATAGATGAGCAATATACAAAAATCATTGGTTCTGCTCAATGACATAGTATGCATTCCCCTTAAGAAGGTGATATTGATAAGACTACAATACTCTTTTTTTCTTCAGCCTTCCCCCTTACCCCGGCGGGCTTTGTTGCTTCTCAATTTCCCCAGGAGGGCATATAAATTAAATAATTCAGGATCAGGCGGGTGAAGATGATGCCCTTTTATCCCGATGAGCGCTTACAGGAGTGCCCCTGCTGGCTGGTCTCCGGCGATCAGCAGCATCTTATTTTTTCCGGCTCCGGGGGAGAGCTAATGCTGCAAAGAGGAACCGGCGGAGTCTGGGATGAACCCCGCCGCCTCGCGCAGCGGGGAGAAAAATATTGTGCCGCTTTGGACAGCAACCGCCTTCCCCACCTGGTGATCATGGATCGCGGCAGCTTTTATCACCTCATCCTCGCGCCGGAGCAGGAAGAGAAGCCACCCGCTCTATTTTACCGGGACGAAAGCAAGGAGTGCTGCCATTTCCTGCTAACAGGCGATAGGAAAGGAGCACTCCACTTTATCTGCCTTGCGCTTGACTCCGCCGCGAAGGGCTGGTGGCTGCTGCACCACCGTTTTTCCGGCAGCTCCTGGGAAGAGCCGCGGGTGATCGACTTCGGCAGCGGCACATTAAAAAATTACGGGGACCTGGCCGTCGATGCCCGCAATTGCCTGCACCTGTCCTACCGTATTGCCGGCGCCGGGCAGGCCGGTCTCTACTACCGTTATTTTGATCCCGAAAGCGGCTACTGGAGTAAAGCTTTCCCTCTCTCCGCTTCTTCCGCCGTGGATTATCCATCCATCGCCGTAGATGAGAAGCAAAACCTGCACGTGCTCTGGAGGACTTTTCTCGAAGGGAAGTATTATATTTATTACCGCTTCATGGGCGGGCCCGGCTGGAAAACAGGCGGCTGGAGGCCGGAAACTGCAATCTCACCGGGCCTGGCTGAACCTCCTTTCCCTTATATTTCTTATCATTCCGGGGATTTGTTCATCGAATGGCTGGAGGGCGGCACTCTCAGGCGGTACCGTTTTAGTGACGACCAGTGGGAGAGGACTTCACCGCTCCATTTTGAAAATCCGCTCCTGATCCGCAGCAATTCTTTCAGTCTTGAAGGAAGCCCGCTGAATTACTGGATCCTCGTGGAAGGCGGCGGGACGGCAGCAGGCGCGCCTCTCTCCAGCTTTCTCCCGGCGGCTGAGGATAACCTTGACGGTGACTTCAACAGGCTGCACCGCTACTCAGACAAGTTGATCGGCCGGATCTCGGATCTGTCAACAGCCAAGGAGCGGCTGGAGAGGGAGGTAAAAAAAAGAAGTAAAGAGATGCTCCTTTTCTCCCAGCAAAGCGAGAGAACCATGCGCCAGCTGCGCAAGAGCCTGGATGATAAAGACGCCGAGATAAAAAAAATTCAGGAAGACTTTGACCGGATTATTGGAAACATGAAGCAAAAAATCGAGCAGGGCAGCAGACAGAGGGAGGCGGAGAGGAAGCGCTACCTCGAAGAGCTGCAGGAATTAAAAAAAGAGCGCCGGCAAATTGAGAAGATCTTGCAGGAAAAAGAGAAAACCATCTCCAGGCTGGAGGCGCGCATTCGCGAACAGCATTACCGGATTGAAAAGCTCAGCGAAGAAAACGAAATGCTGTTGGCCAAAACAGCGGAAGGCTGGAGCATAAAAAAATTTTGGGAGAGGATTGCCCTCCACAAAAAACCATCACGTTGATATCGTTTAAATGTTATAGTTTTTTAACAAAAGCGGTGCGGTCAAATTGCCAGGTCAATGCTGGCAGGAAATCCTTCAGGTTGACATAATTATTGCATTCGGTTAATTGTTAAAGAACAATAACACTTTTAATAAAGGAGGATTTCCATGAACAGACCGCGACAATTCAAAAAACGCTTTACCATTTACCTGCTTGCCGCGCTGCTGATCCTGGCCCTGGCTTTTCCCGCCGTTGCCGGAGCATATGTGGCCCGCTCTTCGGGTGGAGCCATCCCCGGCTACGGCATGGCCCGTTCACAACCGCAGTACAAGAGCAGCCCGGCAGCCCCCTCTCATCCCTCTCCCCAGCCTGAAGAGCCGGCCGGCCCGGTAGAGCCTGCGCCCACCGTGCCGGTTTCACCCCCGTCAAAACCGGCTTACAATTACAATGGAGGCTCTTACGGCCGGGCCCGGTCGGGCAGCGGAGGCTATAGCGGCTGGTCGCCGCCGTCATCACCGTCAAATCCGGTTACGCCGCCGGCGCAGCCGGAAGAACCGGAAAAACCGGCAGATCCTAAACCGCCTGTAACACCGCCGCCTGCCGGGGGAGACACGGTAACCTTAAGTCCGCAAGAGCGGGAACTTTTTGAACTGGTCAACAGCGAAAGGGTGAGCCGGGGGCTGGCTCCGCTGCAGCTGAACACCCAGCTTACATACCTGGCCCGCCTGAAGAGCCAGGATATGGCCGATCTGAACTACTTTGCCCACGAATCTCCCACCTACGGCCGCTCCGGGGACATGCTTAGAAATGCAGGATTCAAGTTCTCCCTGGCCGCGGAAAATATCGGCATGGGCGGCAGCATCAAGGCGATCTTTAACGCTTTCATGAACAGCTCGGGACACCGGAGCAAGATCGTGGGCTCCCGCTACACTCATACAGGTGTTGGCGTAGTCTACAAGCCGGGCCGGGGCTACCTGGTAACCCAGCTGTTTGTCGTGCCCCGCTAAGGCGGTAGGCGAAGCGGTTTTAAATCGGGGCTCAATTGGTAGGGGCGGGCTTCCACGCCCGCCCTTTGTATAGTGACAGGCATGCCGGCCCGAATCAAGCCGGTTAACACAGCCAGCTTTCGCCGCCAAGATGACAGTAGCAATTTTAGCAAATCCAAAAGGCCACTGCGCCTACTAGGACGCGGCATGATTATGCATAGAGAAGCGATTTTTCTTTTTCAGCCTTTATCTGTTTCCTTTGCCGTACGGGTTTGGGCGCCTCATGAGCCGCCCCTACAATACTTTTATCGGGGCAGCCTCCTTTTATTGTCATTCTAAGCGAAGCGAAGAATCTCCATACTCCCCCCTTTGCAAAAGGGGCCGGGGGGGATTTATACAGGCTGCAGAACATTTCCAAAAAATTGGCTATCCCTGGAGCAGGATGTACACCTGTTCGCCCCCGGGATAAATTTCACCTTTTATCACTCCGCTTCATAAGCTGATTCCGGGTGATCATTTTGCGTGTCCTGATGTTAAGCCGCTTCCACTACAGCGGGGTAATGAGCCATATCCTCAGCCTCGCTGCAGGATTGAGCCGGATGGGCGTCAAAGCGGTTGTGATAGTAACCGATTGCCCTTCCGCTTACCAGGAGCAGCTGCGCCGCTACCAGCAATATTTTCCCTGTTTTGCCGAGAACCGGCCGGAGAACATTTTAAAGATGGCCCGCCATTACCGCTTTGACCTGCTGCACCTGCACGACCTCTCCCTGGTAAAATTGGCCCAGAGGCTGCTTCATTCACTGCGGATCCCCTGCGGTGTGACCCTGCACCAGGAGAACAGTCCATCAGGCAACCTGTTTTTGCTGCCCGGACTTTCTTTTATAATTACACCGTACCCGGCAGCAAGGGGTATTCCTGCCGGTTTGCGTCAAAAGCTGGTCTTTATTCCCGAAGGGGTGGACCTGGAAACTTACACGCCCGCCCCAAAGGAAGGTTTCAAAGTAACCTTTATTGGAGAAAAAGGCGGCTTTACCGGCGAAGGGGCCACGGCCCTGCTTAAAGCCGCGGGCTTGGCCGACCTGGAACTGGAGCTGATCTGCCCGCAGCCTCTTCCCCTGCTCAAAGGGCATTTTTACGGCTGGCAGCTTGACAGCTCTCCGGTGCTCTCCGGGTCGCAGATAGTGGTGGGACGGTTCCGGGGCCTGCTGGAGGGAATGGCCTGTGGAAACGCCGCCCTGATCATGGGGCGAAGCTATGGCGGCATGTTCAATTCTTCGCAGTACCCACCGGGGCTTTCCTTCCCGGCGCTCTCCGGTGACGGGAACGATCCGCCATGTTACCGCTCAATATTCTTCGATCTCTCCACCCTGCTTAAAGATCGCGCCCTGCTGGAATCAATGCAGCAGCAAGGCCGTCAATTTGTCCGGGAAAATTGCGATCTGCGGCTCATTGCAGAGCATACCTGCCGTGTTTACCGCCATGCCGCCGGCAAATAGGCTTACGGCAAGCTACTCCCGGAATAGCCGTCGCTATCGACGTGAAACAAATTTTCTTCTAGCGCGGGATTTAACTGCAGCAGCTCAAAAACCGTAACCTGGGTCAGCCGGCCGGAGACATCATAGCTTTCAATCCGAACGGGTATAAGGCTGCTTTTTTCCAGCCAGACCCGCTCGCTAACCCGGTAGCGGTGCGGTTCGGAGGGAATCACTTCAACCTGGTAGTAGTGGTGCCGCGAACCGCTCTCCTCGTTTAAATAATTGAAGCAAGGAGCCTCGCTTATGGAGCGCCAGTAATCCTCGAGGGCTAAAGCGGCCATCTCCGCTTCAGCGAGGCCGCCGGCCGGCAGAAACTCGCCTCTTTCCTGGTCATACAGATAAACCCGGTCATGGTCGCCGACAACCACCTCCACATCGACCTGCCTCCCCGCTTCGTAAGTAATCATCTCCAGGCGGTAGCGGTGGGGGATCTCTTTCCAGATTTCAACGCTGTAGGCAATTTCGCTCTTCCCGCCAGCGGGCATTGTTTTGAAGCGGGCATGGTAGCTAACCAGCGCGGCAATGTTCTCCTGCATGTTCTGCCGGATCTCCTCCGCCGGGACGGCGCGGCGGAGGGCATGGTGGCACTGCCACCCGCCGAAACCGAGACCGCAGAGCAGGCCCAGCATCAGCAAAATCAGCAGCGGCAGCCGGAAAACCATGAAAACTCCCCTGGGCGCTGAGGAAGCCTTCTCCTTTTTCACCTGCAAGTTGCCTACCCCCTTGAAAAAGCGGTTAAAGCGGCCTGAGCCTGCGGTTATAGGGACCCCAGGATGAAGGAGCCGCAATTTCGCGTTCCAGGCATTGAAATGCTGCCGGAAAGCGGGCCAGTATGTCACCCGCTATGGCGCCGCGCCTTTCCGGGAGCAGGTCTCCGGCCAGGCCGTGAATATATACCGCCGCCACGGCGGCGCCAAAGGGCGGCATCCCCTGGGCAATGAGCGAAGCGATTAGCCCCGTCAGCAAGTCGCCCGTCCCCGCCGTAGCCAGGACCGGTCCGCCGGTGGGATTAAAATAGATCTCACCGCCGGGTGAGGCAATGACCGTTCCGGCCCCCTTCAGCACAATAATAGAATTCCACTCCCGGGACAGCCGGCGGGCAAGCTCCGGGCGGGACTGCTGGACCTCGCCCAGGCTTAGCCCGGTCAACCTGGCCATCTCGCCGGGGTGCGGGGTCAACAGGGGGGGCTGCGGCGCATCCCGGAGCAGCTCTCCTCTCTCCTCTTCCGGCAGCAGCGCCAGCGCCCCCAGGGCGCCGGCATCGAGCACCAGCGGCAGGGGGCAGTCCCGGAGCAGCCGCTTCACTAAAGCAGCCGTCTCTTCTACCGGGGCCAGGCCGGGCCCCGCCGCCAGGACGCTGCATCCGCCGGCCTTTTCAAGAAGCAGCTCCACTGTCAGGAGATCGATCAGGCCGGGCGCAGTCTCCGGCAGCGGGACTGTGATCACCTCGCACAGCTGCGCCTCCAGGGCCGGGCAAATGGAAGCGGGAGCGGCCAGATAGACGAGCCCCGCGCCGCCGCGCAGCGCCGCCGCGGAAGCCAGGGCTGCCGCGCCGCTCATCCCCGTTGAACCGGCAAGGATCATCACCCGGCCAAAGCTTCCCTTGTGCGCCTCCGGCGGGCGGGGGGGAAGCAGATCCCGGACCTGCTGGGCCGTGGTCAGCGAGGCCTGGTTTTCCGACACCAGGAAAGATGGGATATTGATCTCCCCGACAATAAGCTCTCCGGCAAGTTCGGCGCCCGGATACTGCAGCAGGCCCGGCTTGGGAAAGGCAAAGGTGACTGTCCAGCGGGCCTTCACGGCACATCCCATTACCTTCCCGCTGTCGGCTTGGACTCCGGAAGGGAGATCCACAGCCAGCACCGGGGCGCCGCTGCCATTAATAGCCTTGATTATTTCGGCAGGCAGCCCTTCTACCGGCCGGTCCAATCCGATGCCAAAGAGGGCATCAACCACCAGGTCAACTCCGCCCAGGTCGGCTTGAAACAAGCCCAGCTCCGTATAGTCAAGTATATGCTTGATGGGAAATCCTCTATGCATTAAAAATTGATAGTTCATCAAGGCTGCGCCCCGGTATTCTCCAGGGGGCACCGTGGTCCAGAGGGAAACCTTCCGCCCCGCCTGCTGCAGCAGGCGGGCGATGACAAGCCCGTCACCCCCGTTGTTCCCCGGTCCCGCCAGAACCAGTATCCGCGACGGGAGAGGCTGGAGAGAGAGTACCGCCTCCGCCACCCTCATCCCGGCGCTCTCCATCAACACCGCCTCGGAAAAACCAAGCTCCTCGATTGTGCGCCGGTCCGCTTCGCGCATCGCCGCAGCTGTCAGCACCTTCATTATTTGGCTTCACCTCTTTACCGCCACAGAAGAAGGGGGACACCGGGGACTTTCCTATCTGTCCCACTTATCCTGCCGGCATCTAAGATCTTTTTCCCAATTCTCCGCCTATTTTAATTTTCCTCTTATTAACCGGCTCTATCCTGAACCTGGAATCTTTTGGAGCGGCAGGAGAGAGCTCACAAGCTGTCGAAATTTGAATTTTTAAGAGCAGTTGATATTGATGCTATCTAACATAATTTAAAGGGGTGTGCAGATGTACTATCGTAGTCAGTCCCGGTGGCAAAAAAACAGGTTCCAGGCAGCGCTCCTGGCTCTCGCGCTGCTTCTCGCGGCAACACTGCTGGTTTCCTGCAGCAATTCGGAAGGTAATACGGAAGGTAATACCGCAGTACCTCCCGGCGGAGAAGATGAGGAACCGGGAAATGGAGAGCAGGAAAATCCTGAAGACCCCGGTGAAGAGATCGATTACCAGGCCCTCGGCGTGAACGAGGCCGGGCGGATCATGATCCTGATGTACCATGAAATTGGGGAGCCCGAAGATGTTTGGTGCAGGACTCCCGATAATTTTCGCAAAGATCTGGAAACGCTCTACGAGGCCGGGTACCGCCTTATCTCGATGAGCGATCTGCTCGACGGCCATATCGATGTTCCCGCGGGCTGCTCTCCGGTGGTGCTTACTTTCGATGACGGCAATGCCGGGCAATTTCGTTACATAGAAAAAGACGGCCGCCAGGTGATCGACCCCGACTGTGCCGTTGGCATCCTCGAAGAATTTTATGCCGCACACCCCGATTTCGGACTGGCGGCGACCTTTTACATCTATTACGACAACCCCTTCAGGCAGCAAGAGAATATCCAGCATAAACTTGAATACCTGGTGGAAAAAGGTTTTGAGATCGGCAACCACTGCTACACGCACGGCATTCTGAGCCGGCTCTCCCCCGAAGATGCCCGCCGTGAACTGGCGCTGCACGTGAAGCGAACGAAGGAATACCTGCCGGGCTACACCGTGCGCAGCCTGGCCCTGCCCAAGGGAGAATATCCCAAAGATATGAGTTATGTTATTGAAGGAAGCTATGAAGGAACCGCCTACCACAACGAGGGGATCCTCCTCGTCGGCGCAGAACCCGCTCCCTCCCCCTTTACCGTTAAATACGATCCTGCGGCGCTGCCCCGCGTGAGGGCCAGCGAAACTGGGGTGGAAGGATACGGACTCTACGATTGGCTGGAGCGGCTGAGCAATAATCCGGAATTGCGCTACGTCTCAGATGGCGATCCCGCCACGGTAGTGGTCCCCGAAGAAATGGCCGAGCAGATAGACCGTCTCCGCCTGGGAAATAGAACCCTCATCCCTTACTAAAGAGATCCCTTAGAGCTTCGCCTTCAAAATGACAGTTAGTTAATCCGGTGCCAGGCACCGGATTAACTAACTTATTGGAGGTATTTTTCGCTGCTTTCGCTGTGCACGCGGGGATGGAGGGCCGAGTTAAGGGCCCCGGAAATGATATAAGCCATGTCTTCAATGAAGGTGTCCGTATCTTTAGGCGTAACCATGAGGCGGCCGCCCGCGTAAGGCTCGAGCACCTCTGTGATGAGCAGGCGGCGCCGGTCCCAATCAAAATCCTTAAGCGCATTGGTCAAGGCAAGACCCCGGGCGTCCTTTTTAAAATGCTCCGCCAGGGCGTCAAAGGCTTCACTGGCTATCGTCGACGCATCGACCACCGTGGGCACACCGATGGCGACAACGGGAACCCCAATTGTCTGGCGGTTGATCCCGAGGCGGTTGTTGCCTACCCCAGAACCGGGGCTTATTCCCGAGTCTGCCACCTGGATAGTTGTATGAAGCCGCTCCAGGCGGCGGGCGGCGAGGGCGTCAATGACGATGACAAGAACGGGTTTGACCCGGTTAACCAGGGCGGAGATGATCTCTCCCGTTTCAATCCCGGTAGTCCCGAGAACGCCCGGTGAAATTGCGCAAACCGCCCTGAAGCCTTCTCCGAGGATATTCTGGCCCCCTGTCATGGCGTGCCGCGTCACCAGAAGGTCTTCGATTACCTTGGGACCTAAAGAATCGGGGGTAACGTTCCAGTTCCCCAGCCCCACTACCAGAACGGCCTGGTTTAAATCGGAGGGAAGATCGAGAAAGTTTAACAGTTCACGGGCCAATATTTCGGTGACGCGGTCCTGAAGGCCGGTATCTTTGCGGCGCAGCCCCGGTACTTCAAGGGTAAGATAGCTGCCCCTGTTTTTACCCAGTTGCTGTGCCGCCCGATCTGTTTCAACCTGGATCCGGTTGATGGCAATGCCATCTTCATGAAGATTTTCCGAGATCACACCGGGAATTTCTTCTGCAGTCTGGCTTTGGACCAGCTCATGCGCTTCCAGGGCCAGGTCAGTTCTGACATTATAAAGCGGCACGAAGCCCGCTTTATCCTCCCTTTGCAAGGACATTACTGTGCTCCTTTCCGGCTAGCGCAGTTCGGTGGGGACAAAAAGATCGACTATGCCGATGATCACCGCGGCAAGCGCCGCTCCGAGAAGAGAGACGGTCATGCCCGGAACGAGAAACTGTGCCACATAGATAACTATCGTGGCAGTGATGAAGCCGACCAGGCCGCGGTTCTGTGGTGAAATCTTGCGTCCAAACAGGCTTTCCACGATAAAACCTAGCAGGGCAATCACCACCGCCGCAATCAGGGCATGCACGAAGGTAAGCGTGGCAAACCCCGGCAGGAGCCAGCTTACCAGCATCAGAACCACCGCAGAGACAATCAAGCGAACGATCAGACCGAGCATTGGAGAGCCTCCTTTTAAAATAGATTCTTGCATGCTGCCGGTATGGCCGCCGGCCGCTAACTTAGCATAACCAATAAATTTTTGCTCTATGCACAGGAACGTTTCCGCCTATCTTCCT
>JAAZHP010000200.1 GCA_012510625.1 Bacillota bacterium | reverse complement strand
GTGGGCATAAGCAAGGTTACCGATGCGGCCCGGCTGCCCGGCGCTGTTGAAGAAGCCCTGCGCTATGATGACAAGCTGATTGTGGAAGCGGAAATCAAGGGGAGAGAGATCGAATGCAGCGTTCTGGGCAATCTGAAGCCCCTGGTCTCAAGGCCGGGCGAGATCATCCCCTGCAACGAGTTTTATGATTACAACGCCAAGTATCTCGATGACCGCTCCGAGCTGATTTACCCGGCCGAATTGAGCCCGGTGCTGGAAGAAAAAGTCCGGGATCTGGCTCGCCGTGCCTTTATCGCCATTGAGGGAAGCGGGCTGGCCCGGGTCGATTTTTTTGTCGATCCCGCAAGCGGATCGGTTATACTTAACGAGATCAATACCATCCCCGGCTTTACGAGCATCAGCATGTACCCGAAATTGTGGGAAGTAAGCGGGATCAGCTACCGGGAACTGGTCAGCCGGCTTCTGGAGCTGGCTGAAGAGAGGTTTGCCCGCCGCAAAGCACTGCTTACAGCTCCACCGGAATGAACCATATACAAAAAGGGGTGTCTTCAAAGTATGTTTAACAAGCGCCTGTTGATTCCCGGCCCGGCGCCGATTCCACCCGCGGTGGCGCGGGCCATGTCCACGGAGATGTTCAACCACCGCGGGCCCCGCTTCGCAGAGCTCATTGCCGAAGTGACCGCATCCTTGAAACGTGTTTTCCAGACCGAGAGCCGTCTATTTATCCTTACCTCTTCCGGAACGGGAGCCATGGAGGCGGCTGTGGTAAACTTCTTGTCACCGGGAGATAGAATTGTTTCCCTGGTCAATGGGCTTTTTGGAGACCGCTTCGCCTCTATAGCCGCCGCATATGGCGGGAATGTGGAGCGGCTGGAGAGCGCGTGGGGAGAGCCGCTAGATTATGCCGCCCTGGAAGCCAGGCTGCGGGAGGATAAAGATTCGAGCATACGTGCGATCACGGTTGTCCATAACGAGTCTTCTACCGGGATGATGAACGACCTGGAAAAGATCAGCCGCATTCGCGGCGATCATCCGGCCCTGCTGCTGGTTGATACCGTCAGCTCCATGGGAGCGGTAGATCTGCCCGTGGACCGGCTGGGCGTGGATGTCTGTTTTACCGGGTCACAAAAAGCGCTCCTCCTCCCGCCGGGGCTCTCCTTCATCAGCGCCAGCGAGAGGGCCTGGAAGGCTGCGGCGAGCTCGAAGATGCCGAAGTATTATTTTAACCTGCAAACGGCCGAAGAGCTGCTGAAAAAGGGACAGACACCCTTTACCCCCGCCCTGCCCCAGTTTGTGGCCTTGCGGGAGGCGCTGCAGATCTATTTTGCCGAAGGGCGGGAAAACTGCTATGCCCGGCACCGGCGCATGGCTTCGGCGGTCAGGGCGGCGGCGCGGGCGCTGGGCCTGGAGCCGCTGGTGAAAGAAGAGCGCTTTGCTTCGCCTACGGTGACGGCCATAATGAATCCCCCCAATATTTCCGGGAAGCGGCTCCAGGTAATGATGCTGGAGCGCTTTGGAATCGAGATTGCCGGCGGACAGGGAGCGTTGGAAGGCCAAATCTTTCGCGTGGGCCACCTGGGAGCGGTAGACGGTCTCGATATTATCGCCGGCATCTCTGCCCTGGAGATCTGTTTGCAGCTGCTTGGCCACCCGGTAAAAGCGGGAGAAGCTGTCGGGGCGGCTGAAGAAGCCATGAGCACATAAGGCAGGAAGAAAAGTCAACGGCGTGGAATTACATAGCGAGGTGACAGCCGTTGGAAGAAAACTGCCAGCAAACCCTCTTTGATTTTTTGGAAAAGGATAAAGGTGCGGCTGAAGAAAGGGACAGCGGCCTTCGGCTGGCCGCGCTGGAGGAGAAATGCCGCGGCTGCCGGCTTTGTGCGCTGAGGGACGGCTGCACCCAGGTGGTTTTCGCTGACGGCAGCCCCCGAGCCAGGTTGATGCTGGTAGGTGAAGGTCCCGGCGCAGAAGAAGACCGCCTCGGAAGGCCTTTCGTGGGAGCCGCCGGCAAGCTGCTTGACCGCATCCTGGAGGCGGCGGGCCTGAAGCGGGGCGAGCTTTACATCGCCAACGTAGTCAAGTGCCGCCCTCCCGGGAACCGTCTTCCCGCAGCCGGCGAGGTGGAGCAGTGTCTCCCCTACTTGAAGGAGCAGATTCGCCTTGTCGACCCGCCGCTGGTTGTCTGCCTGGGCGCCCTGGCTACGCGGACGCTCATCGGCGGCAGCGAATCGCTGACCCGTCTGCGGGGGCGCTGGTACAAAATTGAAGGCCGCAGCTATAAGCCTACGTTTCACCCGGCGGCGCTGCTCCGCGACAGCAGCAAAAAAAGGCCGGTTTGGGAAGACTTTAAAGAGATAGCGCGTTGTTATAAGCAGATCACCGGTGGAGGTTAAAATAAATGTCCGCGAAAAAGAAAGTGCTCTTGGTGGATGATGAGAAAACTCTGGTGAAGGCGCTGAAATTCAACCTGGAGAAAGAGGGTTTTCTCGTCGAAGAGGCCTACAACGGGGAAGAGGCGCTCGAGAAAGCCTTCAAGGTTAACCCCGATATTATCATTCTCGACCTGATGCTGCCGGGCCTGGACGGTTTTGAAGTCTGCCGTGAAATACGTAAAAAAGAGGAAATTCCCATTATTATGCTCACCGCCAAGGGCGAGGATATCGACAAGGTTCTCGGCCTGGAGCTGGGCGCCGACGATTATATAACCAAACCCTTCAATCCCCGGGAGCTTGTCGCCCGGATGAAGGCAATTTTAAGACGCAGCGCCGCCAGGGATGACGGTTTGCGCAAACAGATCCAGATCGGGGCGCTGCAGATTGATCTCTTACAGCACCGGGTGCGCCTTGGCGAGCGGGAGATCGACCTGACCGCCAAAGAATTTGCCCTTTTAAGCTTCCTGGCTTCCAACGCCGGCCGGGTCTATTCAAGAGAACAGCTTCTGGAGCAGATCTGGGGCTATGACTATTACGGCGATGCGCGGACAGTGGACGTTCATATACGGCACCTGCGCGAAAAAATTGAGGAGGATCCCAGCAAACCGCAGTTAATCCTGACCGTGTGGGGGACGGGCTATAAATTCAGGGAGGAAGCTTGATGCTCAGATTTAGAAGCATTCGCTCCCGCCTGACGGTTACCTTTTTGCTGGCGATTTTGGCAGTCATGCTAATCGTCGGTTTTTTTCTGGATCAATTGATTGAGAACTATTATATTAAATCGAGGGAGGACAACCTGGTCCGCTCCGGAACTCTTGCCGGCCGGTTTGTGGCGGGCCAGTTGAAGGATCAGGTTGACCCGGTTCGCCTGAGCTGGCTGGCCGAAAACTTTGGCCGCCAGATGAACGCCCGTGTGATTTTTGTGAACAGGAAGGGAATTGTTATTGGGGACTCCGTCATTGTGGGAGGGCTTCTGGGACAGCTTCTCGACCGCGATGAGTTGACCGCCGCCTTTGCCGGCGAGAAAGGGATCAGCATTCAATACAGCGAGCTCTCGAAACAGAAAGTAATGCAGGTGGCCTTGCCGGTGCAGGAGGAAGAAGAAGGCGAGCCGGTAGGAGCCGTTTTCCTTTCTGCTTCCCTGCAGGAGATTGACCAGATTATTGCGGACATCCGGGGCTTTCTTACGCTGGCCACCCTGCTGGCTGCCGCACTTACCGGAATCGGAGCGGTTTTTTTGGCGCGCCGCTTTACCGGTCCCCTGGAGCTGCTTACTGAGGCGGCGGGAAAGATGGCTGAGGGAAAGCTGGAACAGCGCATCCCTGTAAAGTCTGAAGATGAAATTGGGCGGCTGGCCCGTCAGTTTAACCTGATGGCGGAACAGCTTAATTATTACACAAAAAACCTGCGCAACTTCGTCGCCAATGTAGCGCATGAACTGCGCACCCCCCTGGCCTCTCTCAGCCTGCTGATCAAGTCGCTTAAAGATTACGAAATGGAGACGGAGCAGCGGCAGGAATTCCTGGATGACCTTGACCATGAGATGGATCGACTGATTGCCCTGGTCCGGGATCTCCTGGAGTTGACCACGCTGGAGGCTGGAGAAACCCGACGGGAGCATATTGCTCTCGACGAACTGATTCGTGACCTCATCAAGCAGGCTTTGCCCCGCTTCGACCGCCAGGATATCAGGCTGCTGAGCGACCTTCCTGCCGGAGAGTATATGGTCGCAGGTTCCAGTCTCCAGTTGCGGCAGGTATTGCACAATCTTTTGGAAAATGCTTTGAAATATACCTCTCCCGGCGGCTGGGTCAAGGTAACGCTCTGGAGAGAAGAGGAAGCGGCGGGGGTAAAAGTCGAAGATACCGGCTGCGGCATTCCTGAAAAAGACCTTCCCTTCATCTTTGAGAGGTTTTTCAGGGTTGATCGGGCCCGTTCCCGGGAGATGGGAGGCACGGGGTTGGGCCTGGCCATTGTCAAAGAAACAGTGGAGGCACACGGGGGAAGAGTGTGGGTTGAGAGCAAAGAAGGCGAAGGAAGCGCCTTTTATTTCACCCTGCCGCTGCTGCGGCAAGATGTTAACAATTATTAATTTAAAATTTAAGTGCCGGCAAAAAGATTATTCTAAGTTAATGATAAAATAGATCAACCACTTATGGCAACAAAGGGGTTTTACATGAGACGAATTCAGCCCTACTATTTCTTGATCGGCCTGGCGGCTTTTTTCGTGATCGCCGGAACAGCTCTTTATGGCGTCCAAAGTCTGAAACCATATTTAAAGCACGGCGATCCCATCGAACCGCAAACCGACAGTAAGAACGGAGACCTCTTTGAACTCTGGTTTACCGGCGCAGGCCTTTTGGATCTGAGCGTTGACCGCAATGTAACAGGAATACTTTTTGGCACCGATTCAAAGAAGGTCAGCCTGCTGGATCGTGAACGCAGGCTGCGCTGGGAAAAAAGCTTTCCAGAGAATCCCCTGCAAACTAAAATTTCCGACTGCGGAAAATACCTGGCCGTGGGGACCGAAGGAGGGCACCTCTTCTTCATGTCCACAGACCAGCAGTCCTGGTGGGATCAGGAGCTGGGAGAACCGGTCTACCTGCTGGCGCTCTCCACCAACGGAAGGCGGGTTCTCATTGCCAGAGGCGATCCGGAAGAGGAGACACATCATCTGGAGCTTTACGACAGCCGCGATGGGGCCATTCTGTGGAGTATTGCTGCACCGCCCTTGCAGAATATATACCTGGCCGGTGAGCAGCTTGACCGGGGACAGGTTTTTTACAGCTGCCAGGATGATGAAAGGATTGTCACCGGCGCGGTGGCGTTAACGGGAGAGATCCTGTGGCAGAGCGAAGGCGTCAGCCTGGTTGCGGTTTCCCGCATCGGTCACAGGCTGGCCTTAATTGAGGATAATGCGCTCGTTGTTTGCAATTCTCAGGGAGAAGAGCTCTGGAAGCGAACGCTGCCTGACGGTTTTAACACAAAGGCGGCCATGTTTAATCCCCATAACAACAACCTTCTTGTCTATGGCAGCAATGAGGGGCAGAACGAAAACCTTTTCTATTTTAGCGCCGAAGGAGAGAGTCTCTGGCGGAAGAAAATAGCCGAAGGGGCGCTGCTTTCATTTACCGCCGACGGCAACCGGATTATTACCTGCTCCTGGCGCCATTACAAGGAAGATTTCAGCCAAATGGTTCTTTTTGATGAAGCCGGCGAAGAGCTCACCACGAGGTTGGAGCTGGGGATGCGTGTAGAACGGCTGCTTGTTACCTCCAACCGCCGCTATATTGTTCTGGGCGGCGAAGACGGTTATATTGACGTGATTGACCTCGAGGAGGACCTGGTTTGGGATCACCCCCAGCCTTCGGCGGCGGCGCCGCTTTACAGTCCGGCGGTTGCCGAATTGGATAAAGGCCAGATGGCCATTACCCTTTTCTTCAACAGCGGCGATAACCTAATTCCTGTTTCCAGGCTCATCAGCCAGACCGAGAGTCCGCTGCGGGCCGCTATAGAGGAGCTGATCCGCGGTCCCTCCCGCGAAAG
>JAAZHP010000199.1 GCA_012510625.1 Bacillota bacterium | reverse complement strand
TTCATAAATGTTTCGGCGGTAATATCTTCGGCTACATGCTTATCGCCGGACAAACTGTATATGTACAGATACACATCTTTAAAATAGGCATTGTATACGTCCTCGATCTCCGGCACTCTTTCTCCTCCTGCCAATAAGACGCTCTTGACCTAATTATCTTACACACCTGGAATAAATCTCAAGCAAAACCTTGTAGCCTTAAGCAATTGCCTTTACATTAAACAATTTCCCGCACCGACTGATTTCACCTGAAAGGATCAAATCCGCCGGGGCAGCAGTAATGTTATGTATAGTTGGAAGAAATGAAATTGCATCATTTTCGCTTCCAGGATCGCGGTTATAGTGAGGCAGCAGTAATGTTATGTATAGTTGGAAGAAATGAAATGGAGGACCGAAAATCTTATTGATTTTTCGTTGTCCACGGGGTAATATAATAATGCGTGCGCCTGTAGCTCAGGGGATAGAGCAGTGGACTTCTAATCCACTGGTCGGGGGTTCGAATCCTCCCAGGCGCACCATTTTTTTGCTATTGCGTTCTGAAAACCAGGATTGTCCCCTTTTCCAAGAGTTAGTCCGATTATAATTGCACAATTTTTCGCTTCTCATTCCTATTTAATTGAGAGAATTTATAAGATTTCACAAGCATTGTTTTTACAGGTTGCTTAACATCTTTGTTTTTTGAATTGTAGAACTTCTTTTTTGGTGTTTACATTTTTATGTTTTCATTCCCGGTTATAGGTGAGGGGCTTTTTTATTTAACAGTGAAGAAGGAAGAATCAGTTTTTCAGGGCCGGTCCAAGCAAGGCTTGGGCCGGCTTTATTTTTTAAAAAGGAGGCGTTTTGTTTTGCATGTTAAAGCGGTTTTCCGGGGTGGACATGTAGGCACGGGGCGTTACCATGATATGACAAAGTACTTGGTTGTTAGAAACCTACTTGAAGTGCTAGATATTGCAAAAAAGATGCCCCGGGTGAAAAAGAATCACCTGGCGGTAATCAGCTGCAAGCTGATCAGCAAACAGGAATACCGTCGGGGTAAAAAAGCAGAGAAATTAGATCCATATTTGAATACCAGAAAAAATAAAAGAAAGGGGTAATTTTTCGTGTGGGATCCCATAGAAGTTCTGCTGGAAGCTTCTTCGGAGGCAGTTGGCGATGAGAAAAAGTTTAACGAAGCAAAGAAAATTTCGGGAAAAATATTAAGCCTGTTGGACAGGCATTGCACCGGGCACGAGGCAGCAGTCGTTTTCCTGGCGCTTTACATGGTAATCCGTGCTCTAGTAGAAGCAATTGTTTTGGGAAAGAAAAATATCAATCCTCTTCATTAAGTGCAGGTGATGCAGGTAATTCTCCTGAAGAATTCAATTGCCCCCTTCACATCATTTTCATCCGGGTGTCCTTTTGCAATTCCGCCGACTAACTTGAAGGGGCCAAACGTGTCAAAACCTCTACATCCATAAGTTCCAAGCAACTCGCAGGACTTCTCGGCGATGATCTTCTTCATCTCCTTCGTGTAATCGCCTTTAACTCCATAGGTGTTAATAAGAAATACACGTTTATTGCTTGGCAGGTTGTTCCTGGCAAACTCCATAACCGCCTTGCTGAATTTGCCAAAATAAATACCAGATGCAAAACCTATTAAATCGTAGTAAGATAGGTCTTCCTTTTTACACTCAACCACGTTGATTAGTTCTACATCTGCCAAATCCTTAATGGCATCTAAAAGCTTCTTTGTATTCCCATGATGCTGGGAATAGTATGCAATGGCAACTTTCATTAAGAATACCTCCCAGCTTTGCTGTTGTGGCGGCGCTAAATTATTATTATCGCCTCTACCTCAACCAGGACATTTCTGGGCAATTCCTTCACCGCCACGCAGCTGCGAGCAGGTTTTTCTGTAAAGTACTGGGCATAGATCTCATTAAACAAGGCAAAATGAGACATGTCGGTTAAATAGCAGGTTGTTTTAACAGTTTTGCTAAGATCGGTGCCTGCTGCCTCGGCAATTGCTTTTAAGTTCTCCATCACCTGCTTTGCTTGCGCTTCTATTCCTTCAGGGATTTCGCCACTTTGGGGGCAAATAGGGATCTGCCCCGAGGTAAACAGCAGATTGTTAACGCATACGCCCTGAGAGTAGGGCCCAATCGCGGCAGCAGCTTTTGACGTTTTAATTTTTTTGAGCATTAAGCGCCCTCCTCACGGTTAATATTGGCTTCATTGATATAGCGGTAGTTAGTCTAGGTTGAAATAATTAAGAGGGTTGCCACCATGATGACTGTAAAACAAATTGGAAAACTGAATCTCAAAGATAAAAATGCATTTTATCAACATACTTTTTTCGCGGATCAGGATTCGGTGGAGTTGGCCACCACCCGCTCGCTCCACTGTGCACCGGTCTTGAACCAGAGGAGCGGCTTGATGGCGCTTGGATAGGGAACGGCTGTGACTTCGTCCTTGTGACCGGGGTTCAGCCAGCATTCCGCCAGTTTTCCCGGCATAGTTTCGCCCCATCGCGCAGCAACCCCGGCAAGGGTTCCCCTGGCGGACTCTTCATTTCCTTCCACGGCCTCAAGCGCCGCCCGCATCAGCAGGAGCGGCAGGGTCTCGCCGTCAATGGCGATGGCCTGATCCAGGAATGTACGGACATTAACATAATCGCCCGACTTGAAGAGCTCGGCGCTCTTCAGGGCATGGTGGTATCCCGTGGCCGGTATATCAAGTTCGGGCAGCCGCCTTTGCCCGGCAAAATCAAAGGCGTAAAAGCTTCCCTGGCAGCCGGGCACCCGGGTATCGCTTACCCAGACGCGCTTCTCCGCCGCCTTCATGATCATGGAAAAAGAGGTGATGTCGCGGCAGATGGTGGCGCGGGGCGAGATGTTGGGGTGCACAAATCCCTCCGCCTCGCGCGGGTAGGGATCGCGCAGGAAAGATGCCGCCGCGGGCGCATCCAGCTTCCCGCGGTGTTTCTCGAAAAGTTCGGCATAAGCAGTGAAACGCGGGAACCTCTGCCATTCCTCTTCTTTCGGGTGCTCGCGCCAGTTGCCGCGCT
>JAAZHP010000198.1 GCA_012510625.1 Bacillota bacterium | reverse complement strand
GGCGGCGGCTGCAAGATCTACATCCTCCCTGTATTCTCCTTTTAAATCACAGCCGCCCTTAATGGAGACATAATGAGAAGTGGGCAGCTCCGGCGCCGTCTCGTTAAAACCGATCATGACCAGCCCGACCTCGGCCCCCCGCCCCTCCACGATGGCATTCGTGGCCAGCGTGGTGGAGAGAGCGGCCATCTTAATCCGGGCCGGATCAATTGCCTGCGCCGCCGCGCCTAACCCGGAAGCAGGAAGCTGCCCCTCTAGCCCGACCTTTTCTAATAAATTGCCGAGGCATGAATCTATGGCCAGGGTTAGATCGTGCCTGGTTGTTAAGATCTTGCTTTTAGCGAGAATTTCCTTCCGGTCGAGATCAAAAAGAACACCGTCGGTAAAAGTGCCTCCCGTATCGATGCCGAGGGCCAGGCTGGTCATATATGCTGCCTCCTCATTTACAACATGTTTTGTAATTATTACTGGTTCATCCAGAGGAATTTGCATTTCCAGTATATCGCCGGCGGGCAAATCCGGTCAAGCCGGACCCTGCTTTGCCAAACCTGCCGGCTGCAATTCTGAATTTTTAAGCAGGAATTTAACAATTATGGAAGAATAATTTTATATAGTTCTACTTTTCAGTAATCTGTCTTGGCCGTTCAACGGTTCATGGAATAGAAGAGCTGAGGGGTGAAAAAGATGACTCGCTTTCCGTACCAGAATTATGACGCTGCCGGCCTGGCCGAGCTTGTTCAAAAGAAGGAGGTAACCGCCGCAGAAATCGTCGAATCAGCCATCGCCAGGCTGGAGCGGCTTAATCCGAAAATCAATGCGGTGATTCACAAAATGTACGAGAAAGCCAGGCTTGCGGCTGAAAAAATTACCGGCAAAGAGCCCTTTGCGGGCGTCCCCATGCTGGTGAAGGATATCAGCCAGGAGATCAAGGGCGAACCCATCACCTGCGGGGCCAAATCGCTCCGGGACTGCCTGGCCGAAGAAGACGCCACCTTCGTCAAGCGAGCGCGGGCTACGGGGGTTGTTTTTTTAGGGATAACCAACGTTCCCGAATTCGCCTTAATGGGGACAACCGAACCCAAGTATTACGGCCCCACGCGGAACCCCTGGAATAAAGATTACACCCCCGGCGGCTCCAGCGGAGGTTCAGCCGCAGCAGTGGCCGCGGGAATTGTCCCCATTGCCGGGGCCAACGACGGCGGGGGCTCCATACGCATACCCGCCGCTTACTGCGGGCTCTTCGGGCTAAAGCCAAGCCGGGGCCGCATGCCGGCGGGCCCCTTTTCCGGGCGGCACTGGCAGGGAGCCTCGGTGGACCACGTTCTCACCCGCTCGGTAAGAGACAGCGCCTTAATGCTGGATTTGATCAAGGGATATGAAGCGGGAGCCGCCTTCCCGCCGCCTCCCTTTGATCATAATTACCTGGAATGCGTCTCCCAGGGCCCGATCAACAAATTGAAGATAGCCTTCTGCTTAAGATCGCCCATCGGCACGGAGGTCCACCGTGAATGCCGGGAAGCGGCAAT
>JAAZHP010000197.1 GCA_012510625.1 Bacillota bacterium | reverse complement strand
TCGCCCGGGAGATGATCGGCGAAGCGCTGGATGCCTTTATTAAAAACGACCTGAAAAAAGGAGCGCACATTGAGCAGATGGAAGATCTCCTCGACAGCCTCGAAGAGGGGATCAATGTCTTCCTCTCGGAGCTTTCCCAGAACTCGCTTACCGAGGCCCAATCCAAGACTGTGGGACATTATATGTCTGCGGCAAACGACCTGGAGAGGATCGGTGACCATGCCCATAATATCAAGCAGTTGGCAGAGTTCAAGGTTGAGGACAGGCTTCCCTTTTCCGAGCAGGCGATTGAAGAGCTCAGCTTAATTTATGAAAAGATCAATATAATGCTTGAGCGGGCCATCCAGGCTTTCGAGACTGAAAACAAGGCTCTTGCCCGCATGGTCATGGTCGAAGACGACGAGGTTGACCTCATGGAGAAGGTTTTACGGAAAGCGCATATTGAAAGAATAAATACGAAAAAATGCTACCCTCCTTCGGGAGTAATCTATCTTGATGTTTTAAGCAACATGGAGCGGATCGCCGATCACGCCACCAATATCGCCCAGCTGGTTGTTGAAGAATTCTAAGTTCGCCGGCGGCGTTGTGGAGGAAAAAGATGCCCAAAGTATTGCGGATCAATCGAACCCTGGTCCTCCCCCCCGGCAGAAAGACAGTGCTGGCTGCAGCCCGGCTGATCCGAAACGGCAGGCTGGTGGCATTTCCCACTGAGACCGTATACGGATTGGGAGCCGCTGCCGCAGACAGGCTCGCGGTGAAGAATATATTTAAAGCGAAAGGGCGGCCGGCGGACAACCCGCTCATCGTTCACGTGGCCTGCCTGGAGCAAGTTAAAGAGATTAGCTCCTGTATTCCCCCGGGAGCCCTGGAGCTGATGCAGCGCTTCTGGCCCGGGCCTCTTAGCCTGGTACTGCCCCGTTCGAACAGGCTGCCGCAGGAGGTCAGCGCCGGCCTGCCCACGGTGGCGGTGCGCATGCCCGCTCATCCGGTAGCTTTAAGCCTTATCCGGGCCGCGGGGGTGCCTATTGCCGCTCCGAGCGCCAACCGTTCCGGGCGTCCCAGCCCAACAACTCTCCGCCACGTGCTTGAAGACCTGGCCGGAAGGATCGACGCCGTCCTCGACGGAGGCGCCTGCAGGCTAGGCCTGGAGTCAACGGTTCTTGATTTAAGCGGCGGCCGCCCCGTGATCCTGCGCCCCGGCGGAATTACCGGGGAGCAGTTGGAGGCGGTTCTCGGCACCACGGTGGAGGTGGCGGAGGGATGTAAAACGGGTACGCCCCCTTCCCCGGGGATGAAATACCGCCATTACGCTCCCCGCGCCTCCCTGGTCCTGGTTACCGGAGCCAGGCGCAGGAGACTTGCACTGATGGCAGCCCTGGCCGGGTGTTATCAAAAGAAGGGGTTGAAGGTGGGAATTTTGCAAGCCCCTCCGGGACCGGAAGCTTTCAGGCCGGCGGCAAAGCGCCTCTACCAGACACTGCGCAGCTTTGATGCGCAGGGAGTGGACCTGATCCTGGCCGAGGGTGTTTCTGCGCAGGGTCTCGGCGCAGCGTTAATGAACCGGCTGCGCAGGGCCGCTTCGCGCATAATCAGGGTATAGGTGATAAAATGGCAGAGGAGAAAATAAAAATTTTGTTTGTCTGTACCGGCAATACCTGCCGCAGCCC
>JAAZHP010000196.1 GCA_012510625.1 Bacillota bacterium | reverse complement strand
GGTAAAGCTGGTAGCCATGCTGAAAAAATAAACCGTCCCGCCGTCGCGCGTGGCCAGAATTGAGGCAAGCTCAGTATGGGGAATATTGACACAGTTGATGGTCACATCGGCCATCTCTCCCCCGGTGACCCCCTTAACCTTTTCCATCACTTCAAGGGCGTTGGTGGCATCGGCCAGGATTAGTTCATCGCAATAGCCGGTCGATTCAGCCCTCTGCCTGCTCTTTTCGCGGGGCGCAATACCGATCACCCGGCCGGTTACCCCGGCCCGCTTGCGCGCCTCGTGCAGGCAGAGCAGACCGGATTTTCCTCCGGCTCCAATGACCACAACCCGGTCGCCCGGCTTGACCAGCCTGGCGGTCTGGGCCGCCGCGCCGGCCACATCGAGCACAGCCAGGGACAGGGTTTCAGGCAGATCATCGGGCAGAATGGCATAGATGCCGCTTTCAAAAAGAATAGCCTTACCCTCAATCTCTACCTGATCCGTATCCCGGTGGATCTTCCTAATCCGGTCAATCCGCAAAGGTGTGAGGGAAAGAGAAACCAGTGTGGCCAGGCGATCGCCCACTTTAAGGTCTCTCTTGCAGGCCAAAGCCGGACCGATCTCCGCCACCCGGCCGATGAGCATGCCGCCCGAGCCGGTTACAGGATTGTGATGCTTGCCCCGATCCGCGACTATCTTCATCATGATCTCGCCGATGCGGGCATCATCCTCCCCCGCCTCCTCCTTGATCTGGGTAAAGCTGGCGGAGTCGATGTTCAGCGTATCTACATCAATCAAGATCTCGTTGTCATAAAGCTCCATAGTGTTGTCGATCTTCCAGGCCGGCTGGGGAAGCAGCCCTTTTGGCTCAAGCACCCTGTGGGTACCGTAGGGGCATCCGCGGCGCATAGCCATGACCTCCTTTGTGAAAATTATGGTATAGTACAAGATGAAGTAAATTAAACCAACCAGGCCCCAGTGGTCCGAGGTAAAAATAGCCTTTAATTGTCTTTCGCCCCCGGCCAGCAGAACCCTTTACCTCTTTAGCTGAAGATAATTGGCCTGATTGTATAGTATTTAAAATTTCCCCCGCCTGCCTTTTTCAAAGGGGATTTAAAAGTAGGGTTTCCAGGCGCGGCAGCGAAATAATAGTTGACCAATTGATTATGCAAAGGCGGCTGCAGAAATGTCCGGTTTGGAAGAGCTGATCGCACGGTGGCGGGATGACCCCGCTTTTATGCGCAATGTGACCCGCTGGGAGGAGATCCCGGCACGGGAGGGATCTTACGAAGAGCTCCCCTCTTCCCTTGATCCCCGCCTCCGGGAGACGCTGCGCCGCCGGGGTATCGAGCGCCTTTACAGCCACCAGGCCGCCGCTCTCCGGGCGGCCGGCCGCGGCGAAAACATAGTCGTGGTGACTCCCACCGCCTCGGGGAAAACCCTCTGCTACAATATCCCCGTGGTAAACGAGTTCCTGGCGGACGGCGAAAGCCGCGCTATCTACCTTTTCCCGACCAAGGCTCTCTCGCAGGACCAGCTTGCCGAGCTGAAAGCGCTGGTCGGCGAGATGCGGATCGACCTGCGCAGCCATACCTACGACGGCGATACCGCCCCGGGGCTGCGCCAGGCTATCAGGCAGAGCGGCCACATTGTGGTCACCAATCCCGATATGCTCCACACGGGGATCCTCCCCCATCACACCAAGTGGGCCAAGCTCTTTCAGAACCTGAATTATATCGTCATCGACGAGATGCACCAGTACCGCGGCGTCTTCGGCAGCCACGTGGCCAACGTTATCCGCAGGTTGAAGCGGATCTGCCGCTTCTACGAAAGAGCGCCCCGCTTTATCCTCTGCTCGGCCACCATCGCCAATCCAGCCGAGCTGGCCGAAGCTCTCATCGAGGAGCCGGTTACTCTCATAGATAATAACGGGGCGCCGCGCTCAACAAAGCATTTTATCTTTTACAACCCGCCGGTAGTCGATCGCGAACTGGGCATCAGGCGCAGCGCGCTCCTGGAAACGCAGCGGCTGGCCAGGGAGCTCTACCGGCAGAAAGTGCAGACCATTGTCTTTACCCGCAGCCGCCTCGGGGTGGAGCTGCTGCTGACCTACCTGCAGCAAGGCCGGAAGGAGATGCCGGGAGAAGAGAGCGGCATCCGCGGCTACCGCGGCGGCTACCTGCCGCGGGAGCGCCGCTCCATCGAAGCGGGGCTCCGAGAGGGCTCGGTGAAGACGGTGGTCAGCACCAACGCCCTGGAGCTGGGCATCGACATCGGCGAGCTGGAGGCCTGCCTCATGAACGGCTACCCCGGCACCATCGCCAGCACCTGGCAGCAGGCAGGGCGCTCGGGGAGGCGCAGCGGCACCTCCCTGGGGCTGCTCGTGGCCAACAGCGAGCCGCTGAACCAGTATATCATCAACAACCCCGACTATTTTTTCGGGCGCTCCCCGGAACGGGCTTTGATCAACCCCGACAACCTGATCATCCTGACCAACCACGTGCGCTGTGCCGCTTTTGAACTGCCCTTCCGGAGCGGTGAAAGCTTCGGCAGGGCCGCCGTGGAAGAGATCCTGCAATTTCTCGCCGGCGAGGGCACCCTCTACCACGCAGACGGAACCTATCACTGGATGGAGGATGCCTACCCGGCCGAGGAGATCTCGCTGCGCAGCGCCGCCCGCGAAAATGTGGTGATCATCGATATAAGCACGGAGCAGCCGCAGGTTATCGGCGAAGTGGACCGCTTCAGCGCCCCCATGCTGGTCCACGAAGAGGCCATCTATATCCACGGCGGCCGGCAGTACCAGGTAGAGCGGCTCGACTTCGCCGAGAAAAAGGCCTATGTCCGCGCCGTCCGGGTAAATTACTTTACCGACGCCAACCTCTCCGTCGATCTCAAGGTGCTGGATATCTTCGCCCGGGAAGAAACGAGGGTTTTACGCGCCTGGGGCGAGGTGCGGATCAATGCGCTGGTTTCCATGTTTAAGAAGATCCGCTTCCATACACATGAAAACCTGGGCACCGGGCCGGTAAACCTGCCGGAAACGGAGATGCATACTACCGCCTTCTGGATTGCCTTCCCCCCGGCCTCCACCGGGGGACTCGCGCCTGCAGCTCTCGAGACGGGGCTGCTGGGCCTGGCCAACCTCATCCCCCAGATCGCTTCCCTCTTCATCATGGGCGATCCCCGCGACCTGCGCGCCGTAAGCCAGGTTAAAGCGCCCTTCACCGGGAGGCCCACTCTCTATCTTTATGACAACTATCCCGGAGGCGTGGGCTACAGCGAGCTCCTCTACCGGATCTACCGGGAGATATTTAAAGCCGCCCGCGAAGCCATTATCAACTGCCGCTGCAGCATGGGCTGCCCCTCCTGCGTCGGGGCCGCCGGCGAAAGCGGAGCGGACGGGAAAAGCTATGCCCTCCAGTTGCTGGAGGTGGTGCTGGATGAGAAATGATCTCCGTTCGCGCCTGGAGAGGCTGCAGCGCTCAGGCGAGCTGGGCCGGGCCCGGCCGGCAACGGAATCCGCGGGAAGGGATCTTCCGGGAGAAGTTTTTCTCTTCCCTGGCGAGGAGAGCCTGGCCCGGACCTCCTCAGGCTGCTGTTACCTGCGCGATCTTTCTTTCCCCCTGCAGTGGCGGCATGGCGCCTATACCCTGGAAGAGAGCCTTGACTGCAGCGGTAGCGACCTGGCCCTGCCGGCGCGTGACCGGAGCCTGCCGCCAATTGAACCGGCCCGCTTCCTCTTTCTTGATGTCGAAACCACCGGGCTGGCCGGCGGCACCGGCACATGGGTTTTTTTAATCGGCCTGGGCTGGCTGGAAGGCGATTCTTTCCGCATCCGCCAGTATTTTTTAAGGAATCTCGCCGAAGAAGAGGCCATGCTGCGCCATTTTGCCGCCTTCGCGGCTCCCTTCAGCGGGCTGATCAGCTTCAACGGGAAAGCTTTCGACCTTCCCCTGATCCAAACCCGGCAGCTTCTCAGAAGAACACCCCAGTTCACCGCGCCGCGCGCCCATCTAGACCTCCTGATCTGCGCGCGCAGCCTCTGGAAGGAGCGCTTCCCTTCACGCAGCCTCGGTTTTCTTGAAGGATCGCTGCTGGGATTTCAGCGGCACGGCGATATTCCCGGCGAGGAGATCCCGGCCGTCTATTTCAACTATCTCCGCCGCGGCGAGACCGCACTTCTGAAAAAGGTGTTCGAGCACAACGTTTACGACATTCTATCCATGGCCGTGCTGCTCGGGCGAGTCGCCTCCACTACAGCCTCCGAAAAACCGGAGCACCCCTCGGAATGTTTCTCCCTGGGCAGGCTCTACTACGAGGCCGGAGATATGGAGAAAGCGCAGCGCTATTTCCGGCAGCTCGTCGGCAGCAAGGCGGGCTCCCTGGAAGAAGAGGCGCTTGCACAGCTGGGCCTGCTGTGCAAAAAGAGGGGCAACTGGGTGGAAGCGATCGCCTGGTGGCGGGAACTGGCCCGCCGGGGCGGCCGCCTGGACGCTTATGTCGAACTGGCCAAGTATTACGAGCACCGGGCCCGCGATTATTTGACGGCTCTCGACTGGAGCAACCGGGCCCTGGCCGAGGCCTGCAACCGCCGCTTCATCCCTTTCAGCAGCCCCTGCCACCCCGCGGCGCTGCGGCACCGGATCAACCGGCTGAACATGAAAATTAAGCGGCAAAAATTATCTCCCGGATTAAAAACTGCCGAATAGAAATCTTTCAGCCGCCGCTTGTAGAATCATCGCCTGTGCATTAATAAATTTTGACAACCTTTCTTCTTACTTGACCCTGCATGCCGCCGCAATCACGTGGAAAACTAAGGATATCTTAAATTCGAAATGAGGTGCGCCGGATGCAGCGTCTTGCTTTGTTTTTTGTCCTCTGCTTGTTTGCCTTGCTGTTATGCTCCGTTGCGGCAAATTTACCTCAGAAAAGCCCTCTTTTGCCGGAAAAAGCAGAAGTCCCCCCTGCTCATGCCGGGGAAAAAGATAATCCCCTCATTGAAAAGAGAGAATTTTTCCGGAAAAATCCCGGTCTCTTTTTCCATGCCGCCGGGAAGCGGCCCGATTCTGACGCGGCTTTTCCGGAGATAAAAGAGATAGAAAACGAGACGGCTGCGCCCGTGGAGGAAGCTCCTGCGCCGGAAAATCCGCCCCGGAAACAAGAAAGGCCTCTCAAACAGCTGCCGGGCGAGGATAAAAACAGCATCCACTTTCTCCTTACCGGCCGGTGGTGGGAAGATGAGGCTGCGGAGGTGATAATGATGGTCACCCTGGTCCCGG
>JAAZHP010000195.1 GCA_012510625.1 Bacillota bacterium | reverse complement strand
CTGAACTGCAAAAGACCCCTCTCTATGAAAAACACCTGGCGCTTAAAGCTGACCTGGTTGAATATGGCGGCTGGCTCATGCCGGTGCAGTATGAGGGGATTATTACCGAGGTGCGTCAGACACGGCGCAAGGCGGGCCTTTTCGACACCTCTCATATGGGCGAATTTCTGGTGGAGGGACCGGGAGCGGCTGATTTCCTGCAGAAGGTTCTCACCAATGATCTCTCTACTCTAAATGACGGCCGGATCATCTACAGCCCCATCTGCTATCCCCACGGCGGGACGGTGGACGATATCCTTGTATACAGGTGCAGTGCAGAGAGATACCTGCTCGTGGTCAATGCGGCCAACGCGGCTAAGGATTATGCCTGGCTCAGTGAAAAAGTGACGCCGCAAGTCAGCTTGCGCGACCTCTCGGCGGAAACGGCCCTCCTTGCCGTTCAGGGCCCCAACAGCCTGGCTCTTTTGCTTGCCCTGACGCAGGCGCCCCTGGCGCAGCTGCGCTACTATCATTTTCTCCCGGAGGTAGATCTGGCCGGGATAAAGTGCCTGGTATCGCGGACCGGCTATACCGGCGAAGATGGATTCGAGATCTTCTGCGCCCCGGATAAGGCTGAACAGCTCTGGGATGAGCTGCTGGAAGCGGGACAGGTGCGTGATCTCGGCCTTGCCCCGGCGGGACTGGGAGCGCGCGACGTGTTGCGCCTTGAAGCATCGCTCCCCCTTTACGGCCATGAATTGAGCGAGTCCATCTCTCCCCTGGAAGCGGGACTGGACCGCTTTGTCTCTTTTAAAAAGGGCGAGTTTATTGGGCGCGAAGCGCTGCTGCATCAGAAAGAAGAAGGCCTGTCCAGGCGGCTGGGCGGATTAATCCTGCTGGATCGAGGTGTTTTGAGGGAAGGATACCCCGTTTTTGACAGTGAGAGGGAGATCGGTTTTGTCAGCAGCGGGACCTATTCGCCGACGCTGAATAAATCTATCGGGATGGCCTTTCTGCCGCCCGGGGAATATCCGCCGGGCAGCGTGGTAGAGGTTATCATCCGGGATAAAGCGCTCCGCGCGCAAGTCGTAACCACACCATTTTACAGGAGGGAATCGAAGTGAATTGGCAAATCCGGTCCGGGTTGAAATATACCCGCACGCATGAGTGGGTCAGCTTTGACGGCGGCCTGGCTACCGTGGGGATTACCGACTATGCCCAGGATATGCTTAAAGATATTGTTTACGTGGAGCTGCCCGAAACAGGGCAGGAAGCGAAGTCCGGAGAGAGGCTGGTTGTCCTTGAATCGGTCAAGGCGGTTTCCGATCTCTATGCTCCCGTGGACGGCGAGGTGGTGGAGATTAACGAAGCGCTCCAGGATCAGCCGGAGCTGTTGAACGAAGACCCCTATGGAGAGGCGTGGGTGGTCAAGATCAGGGTGGCGCCCGGCTACGAGAATCCTGAACTGCTCGATGAGGATGAATATGCAGCCCTGTTGAAGGAGGAGGCTGAAAAATGAGCGGCGGCCGCCATTACTTGCCTCTTACTGAAGCGGAGCGGCGGGAGATGCTGGCTGCCATCGGGGCTGCTTCGGCGGAGCAGCTCTTTGATGAGCTGCCTGAAGAGGTCCGCTTGAAGAAAGGGGATCTAAATCTGCCGCCGTCTCTTTCGGAGATGGAGGCGACGGCCCACCTGGGGGCACTTGCCGCGAAGAACATAAATATGCGCGACTATCCCTGCTTTTTGGGAGCCGGTGTCTACGATCACTTTATCCCCGCCGTGGTGCAGCATGTGACAGGGCGGAGCGAGTTTTACACCGCCTACACTCCTTACCAGGCCGAGATCAGCCAGGGGCTGCTGCAGTCGATTTTTGAATACCAGACCCTCATCTGCCGTCTTACCGGGATGGAGGCGGCCAATGCCTCGCTCTATGACGGGGCCACCGCCCTGGCCGAGGCGGCGGTAGCGGCCTGCGCGGTGACCCGCCGCGGCAAGGTGCTGGTCTCCCGTTCGGTTAACCCCCATTACCGCAGGGTTCTGCAGAGCTATCTTGAAGTGCGCGATTTGCAACTTCTGGAGATACCCCTCATCGAAGGGGCCACCGATTTTTCGCGGCTTGAGGAGATGCTCGACGGGGATACGGCGGCGCTGCTGCTGCAGCAGCCCAACTTCTTCGGCCTGCTAGAAGAGATGGAGGGCGCGGCCGGGATAGCTCACCGGCACGGCGCCCTGCTGGTGCTTTCGGTGGATCCCATTTCGCTGGCCCTCTTCCGGGCTCCGGCGGAATACGATGCCGATATCGTAACCGGCGAGGGGCAGGGCCTGGGCAACCCGCCTTCATTCGGCGGCCCGCTGCTCGGCTTTTTCGCCGCGCGCCAGAAACTGCTCCGGCGGATCCCCGGGCGCATTGTGGGCGAAACAGTGGATCGCGACGGCCGGCGCGGTTTTGTGCTGACCCTGCAGACGCGCGAGCAGCATATCCGCCGCGAAAGGGCCATTTCGAACATCTGCTCCAACCAGGCGCTCAACGCTCTTGCCGCAGCCGCCTACCTTGCGGCCATGGGGCCGGCCGGCCTGCGCGAGCTGGCGGAGCTCTGCCTGCAGAAGGCGGCTTACGCCAGGGAGAAGATTACCGCGCTGGAGGGCTTTGCGCAAGCCTTTCCCGGGATGCACTTTAAGGAGTTTGCGGTAAAGCTCCCCGGCAACGGCGGGCGCCTTAACCGGCACCTGCTGGAGCATAAAATCATCGGCGGGCTTGATATCGAGCCTTATTACCCTGAACTGGGTCCGGCGATGCTCTTCTGCGTCACCGAAACAAAAACCCGGGAACAGATTGACGCCCTGGTGGGGGCACTGGAGGGATGGTCATGAGGAAAGAACAGGCTTTGCTGTTTGAACTGGGCGCCCCGGGGCGGCGCGGCTGCTCTTTGCCGCAGCCCGATATTCCGGTGAAGCCGCTGGATGAGCTTCTGCCGGCAAAGCTGCGGCGCGGGATTCCCCTGGCGCTTCCCGAACTATCCGAAGGGGAGCTGGTGCGCCATTATACCGCCTTATCTACTCGCAATCACGGGGTTGATTCCGGCTTCTACCCGCTGGGCTCATGCACCATGAAATACAACCCCAAGGTTAACGAAGAGGCGGCCCGGCTGCCCGGCTTCGCCTTCCTGCACCCTTGCCAGCCGGCAGAGAGCGTTCAGGGGGCCATGGAGCTGCTCTACCGGACCGAGGCCTGCCTGGCTGAAATAACAGGGATGAAGCGGGTTACTTTTCAGCCGGCGGCGGGGGCGCACGGGGAACTGACCGGGATGATGCTGATCCATGCCTACCATAAATCCAGGAATGACCAGCGCAAAAGAGTCCTTATTCCCGACTCGGCGCACGGGACCAACCCCGCTTCGGCGGCCATGGCCGGCTACGAAATCAAAGAGATTCCTTCAGACGGGCGCGGTTTGGTGGACCTGAAAGCGCTCAAGGAGCTCCTGGATGACGATGTGGCCGCCCTGATGCTCACCAACCCCAATACCCTGGGCCTCTTTGAAGAGGATATTCTCGAGATAGCCGCCGCGGTCCATGAAGTGGGGGGTCTGCTCTACTACGACGGGGCCAACCTCAATGCCATAATGGGCCATGCCCGGCCCGGCGACATGGGCTTCGACGTGGTCCACCTGAACCTGCATAAAACCTTCGCCACGCCGCACGGCGGCGGCGGCCCCGGCAGCGGCCCGGTAGGGGTGAAGGAGCACCTGGTGCCCTTCCTGCCCGTGCCGCTGGTGGAGCGGGGCGAAAAGGGCTATTACTGGAAAGATGATCTTCCCCTGAGCATCGGCAGGGTTCACGGTTTCAACGGGAACTTCGGCGTGGTTGTAAAAGCCTATACCTATATCATGATGATGGGGGCGGAGGGGCTCCGTCAGGCGGCCGCCGATGCCGTTCTTAATGCCAACTACCTCATGGAGCGGCTGAAAAAAAGCTATGCTTTGCCCTATGACCGGCGCTGCAAGCATGAATTTGTTCTTTCGGCCCGCAAGCAGAAGAAGAAAGGGGTTTCGGCGGGCGATATCGCCAAGGCGCTGCTGGACTACGGCTTCCATCCGCCCACGGTCTATTTTCCCCTCATCGTTGAAGAGGCGCTTATGGTGGAGCCCACCGAGACGGAGAGCAAGGAGACCCTGGACCGCTTTGCCGAGGTCATGGAGGAGATTGCCCGCCTGGCTGAAGAAGATCCGGAGCGCGTTACTTCCGCTCCCCATACCACCCCGGTGGGGCGGCTTGATGAGGTCAGGGCCGCTCGCAATCCCCGGATCATCTGGGATGGAGACGAGGGGAGCGAGTGAGAACATTTCGGGAGCCGGCCGGCGGGCACATTCCCGGTGACTTCATCCCGGGACAGGTGGAATTTGTTTTCCCCCGCCTGACCCTGCCGGTCAGCGTCACCGGCCGGTCATGCGCACTTAACTGCGCTCATTGCGGGGGGCACTACCTGCAGGGGATGGCCTCGCTGGAGGAGGCGCTGGGCCGGCGGGGAGATGGACCCAAAAGCTTCCTCGTCAGCGGCGGCTGCAACCGGCAGGGGCGTGTACCGCACCGGGAAAGGTGGGCGGAGCTGGAAGCCCTGGCGCTGCGGGGTTCGCTTAACTTCCATCCCGGGTTGGTTGATATGGAAGATGCCGCCGCCATTGGGCGGATTGCCCGCGTGGTCTCCTTTGATTTCGTGGCGGACCGGGCGGTAATCGAAGAGGTCTACGGCCTGGATGCCTCGCCTGATGATTATCTCCGCTCCTATCGCTGCCTGCGCCGCTACAATCGCGTGGTGCCCCATATCTGCATCGGCATTATGGGCGGGCGGATCGAGAGCGAGTACCGGGCGCTGGAAATCCTGCGGCGGGAGGGGGCGGAGGCGATTAGCTTTATCGTTTTCCGCCCCACCCCGGACACAAAGTTTGCCGGCGCGGCTCCGCCGCCTCCCGGCGAGGTGGCGAAGGTCCTGGCCGAAGCAAGGGTTCTCTTTCCGCGGACTCCCCTCTACCTCGGCTGCATGCGCCCGGGCGGCAGTTACCGCGAGGATCTTGACTGCCTGGCCTTGGGAGTGGGGATTAACAAAATTGTCCAGCCCACTGCTGCGGCGAGAAGGCTTGCCTTAGGGATGGGGCTGAAAGTGATCTGGCGAGAGGAGTGCTGTGCGCTGTGATCCGTGTTTCACTGGGGACTGCGGCCTGCCTGGGCCTGACCAGGATGCGTTCGGAGGCCCTGCCCACAACTGCCTACCTGCTGCACGGTGAAGGATGCCTGATGAACTGTGCCTTCTGCCCGCAGGCGCGGGAAGCGGGCGGGAAGGCGGGGCGGCTCGGCCGGATAAGCTGGCCTCCTTTTCCGCGGGAAGAGGTCATCGCCGGGCTGCAGCGGGCTGCCGGGAAGGGGCTGCAGCGGATCTGCCTGCAGGCGGTCTGCGAGCCGGGCGGCGGCAGCGCCCTGGCCGGGCTGATCCGGCTGTTGAGCGGCGCGGCCGGCCTGCCCATATCACTTTCCGCCCCTGTTCACTCCGTTGCCGAGGCGGCTTTATTTTTTGATGCGGGAGCGGAGCGCATTTCCATCGCCCTCGATACCGTATCGGAAGAGCTCTCCGCCCGTTACAAGGGCGGCGGCTTTGAGAAACGTCTCCGCCTGCTCCGGAAGTGCGCCCGCCTCTGGCCGGGCCGGATGAGCACGCATATCATCTGCGGTCTCGGCGAAACCGAAGAGGAGGCGGCGCAGCTGCTCGAACTG
>JAAZHP010000194.1 GCA_012510625.1 Bacillota bacterium | reverse complement strand
TTTTTGCGCAAGCTTTGCCTGCTGCAGCTCCCATTGAGCCCGCTGCACCATGTAGCCGCCCAGGTCAAGCTGGCGGCGGAGATTCTCGATTACGCGGTAGCGCTGCTCGATCTGCTCCAGCGCGGCTATCTCTTTTTTGGTATCTTCAATGATCCGCTCTACCTCGCGGAATTTTTCAAAGTAATCGCGCATTGTCTCCACGTCGATGACTTTTTCTTCGAGAATATAATCGTAGACGAACTTGCGCAGATCGGTAATCGGCGAAAAGGAGATCCCCTTGCTGAATAGGGAGAAGAAAGATTCCTTGGCACCGCCAAATAACTGCCGCAGATCCTGGATATAGCGTCCCAGGTCATGGCGATAGTTGGTGTGCTTGATCTCCCTGGCCCTCAGGTAATCGAAAAATTCCCGCCTGCTGTAGGGCAGCAGCGGCTCATTGAAAAAAAGCTCGTCGCGCAGCGGCTCTTCGTCGATTTTAAAGAAAACATGCTCTTCTTCGCCGGTGGCATGGTAGTAATCGCAGACTACACCGATGAGGTAAGGCTTGCCGGTAGTGGTCCTGGTAATTTCAAGCGCTAAATAGCTGGTAAAATTTTCGTTTCGCAAGTAGGCGGCTTCGCCCTCCGCCCCGGTCTTCCCCCGCAGGTAGCTGCGCAGGTCGCGGGTGGTGCGGTCTTCGAAAGCGGAAGAGTTGAAGCGGATCTTTCTTAAATCGGCCACGATTACCAGCTGCAGCGCATCGATGAGCGTGGATTTGCCGGCGCCGTTATCCCCGGTGATCAGGGTGTTGCCGTCGATGGGAATGGTTTCGTTGGTGAAGAAATGCCAGTTTATCAGCTTAATTTTTGTCAGCAAACGCATTTTAAATCCCCCCCGGCCCCCCTTTGGGAAAGGGGGAAACCTGCGGCGGCCCCGCCCCTGCAACTTTCCCGAGGTTTGGCTGCTGTAGCAGATCCACAAAACAGCTTTTCATCAGGGTTGTAGGGGCGGCTCATGAGCCGCCCAAAGCCGTTTCGGCAATAAAAACAATACCAAGCTTAGAGAGAAAGCCACAACTAAAGCAAACACCTGTACCCAACCAGCGGGCGAGGCATGCCTCGCATATTAGAGGCCGGAAGTCGGAGGCCAGGGGTCAGACGGCAAAATGCCGGACCATAATGGTCCAGTTGGAAAAACGTTACCATGGACAATGGCCAATTTCCTGCCTCTAATTTCTTGTTTCAAACTTCCCTGGACGGCCTGCCCGGCTACTGCACTACAGGCGGGGCGGAACCCCTATTCGGGCGGGCGTGGAAGCCCGCCCCTACGACTGGGACCAATACTGATCTTGCTAAGAATCTTCATCGAGTTCTGTCTCATCTTCGTCTTCGCCTTCGCTCTCTTCGTCCCAGGCTGCCTGCTCGCTCAGCCATTCGGCCAGGGATTCAAGATCCGCCGTATTTAAAACCAGCAGCAGCGAGGGGTATAGCAGGTAGAGAGCTTCGGGATCTCTCCAGTGGCCCCTCTTCAGGTCGAGCAAAGAAAAATTGCTGAAGAGCCGCAGAATGCGCTGCATATCTTCGCGCGCCGGCAGCCGCTGCTTGATACCCAGGGCCATGTATTTCTCCTGGATCTCCTGCCCGGTAACGTAAACCTGGTCAGTGAGGCGCAGTTCCCGCCTCTTATCGTCATAAAGAAGGCGCAGTATAAACAGGAAGATCGTCTCCTGGATGGTAAAATTGCGCCGGTTCCGTTCATCCCGGTTATAGAGCTGGATCACCGCCAGCTGCTGGTCATGAAACAGGTCCCATCGCGCCAGGTCGAAGTATCGCTGAAAAAGAGTCAGGTGCCTCTCGACAAAGCGATAGCCGCGGCGATCTTCTTCCCGCTCGAAGACGAGGAATGTCCTCGCCAGGAGGCGGTTCACTGTCTCGCTGAAAAGTGCTTTCTCTTTGTCGTTCAGCGCCTCATAGAGCTCTTCAAAGCGGGGCATCCCGGGGCTCCTTTCTCTTTAAGATCAGGGCGGGCACTTCAATCGATCCGCGGCGCAGCGCCACCGTTTTCCCCCGTTCCCCGGCCAGAATATAGTTCGCGCGGCGCGAGCGGCTGTAGAGGAGGATGTAGATCAACCTGATCCACTGCTCCCTGCCGTATAGAGGGACTGCGCTTAAAGGAAGCTCCGCCTGCTCCTCCAGCAGCTCCGATACGTAGCGGTTGATCTCTTCAACGGTAATTTCCTCCTGCACCCGTTTGCGGAAGTGCTCCAGTTTCTTCTGGCGGGTCTCCCCGGTGAGCTCCGTAATGCGCAGCGGGCGGGGGATATGCTCCCGCCTCTGCCGGGGAGGGGTCTTAATGCTCAGCTCATCGATAGCCCGCTGGGGGTAGAGCCGGATATAACGGCCGATATCCGCATCCAGCTCTTCGCGCTCGCCCCGGCGCCTGGCTTCCTCCGAGAGATAGCGCAGGGCGCGGCGCAGCGACTGCTCGCTGCCCTTGCCGTGCCTTAACTGAAAACGCAGCTTCTCCACGGCCGCGCGGGCATACTGGACATTGCGCCGGTCGATCTCCTCGAGGATATCATCCATGCTGTTGAAGGACTCCTCGATATATTCCAGCCAGTCGTAGATAAGGTTCTCCGCCTGATACTTGCCGGCTGCCTGCTTCTCCTCCACCATCAATTGGGCCTGCGCGGCGATCCCCGGCCGGTTCGACTGCCACTGCTTCACCCGCATGATAATCCCGGTGCGGTACTTGGAGATATGCTCCGATGTTTTGAGACGGTAATACTGCTCTCCCAGCACTTCGCTGAAGTATTGATCGAAAATATGGCTCAAGATGTCACGCGGCGCCTTGATTTCAAGAAGCTCACCGGTATACTTTTTGATGCTGTGGTTAAGGCTCCTCAATCCGCCAATGAGTTCGGTGGTGGCCTCATAGGCTTGCTGCAAGGCAACGTATGAAAGCCCCTCTTCTCCGGTCAGGTTCTGGTAGATGCTGAGGATCCGGCCACGGTACTCCATCCGGTAGCCCTTGCGGATCTTATCCAGTGTGTCGAGGAGGGCCTGGGCGTAATCATAAAGCGTTACCCGGTAACTGTAATCAGGATGCTGCTCCTGGTCCAGCCAGCCGGCCTCGTTTAGCTTGCGAAAAAGCAGGTTGGCCCTGCCGCGAATGCTGCGGTCAATGTCACGCTCATCCGCGGCATCATTTTCTTCAGGCCAATCCTCGATGGCGGCAGTTTCAAGATACTCGCAAAACAGATCAATAATTGTCTCTTTGGGCAGGGTGTAGATGCTGCGCCGGTAAAGGTCGTAAACCAGAAACAGGAGATCCGCATGCAGCTCTTTTAACGGTCCCGTGAAAACTGAAAAGAGATTTTCAGGGATATGCGCAAAGAGCTGATTGTTATCGTAATAATTGCTCATGCCGAAACATTCAACGCGGCGCCGGTAAAACCCTTTATCCCAAGCATTAATGAATGGTTCGGGGGACAATTTTTTCGAAATGCCAGGAGACGGTTAAAGGTTCAAATAGGGGGCAGGAAGGTGACAGAGAACCCGCCCCTGCCACCTTACGCCGAGACTTTTAGACCTCGCGGAGTAAACCATTTTTCAAGCCATCCGATGATGAAGTCTGCCAGCAGGGCTAAAACAGCCGTAGAGACAGCTCCGGTAAACAGTCTTCCTTTATGATTTATCATAATCCCCTGCTGGATCAGATTGCCCAGGCTGCCTCCGCCGGCAAATGCCGCCAGTGTGGCCAGGGAAATCGCCTGCACGGTAGCGGTTCTAATGCCGGCAAGCATCACCGGCACGGTGATGGGAATTTGCACCTTCCATAGGATCTGGTTTTCGGTCATGCCCATCCCCCTGGCCGCTTCAATGAGGCCGTGATCCACATTTTTAATGCCTACAAAGGTATTCAAAAGAATGGGCAGGATGGCCCTGAAAAGCAAGGCCGCCAGTGAAGGAGCAAATCCAATCCCCATAATCGGCAGGCATAGGGCCAGAACAACCAGGCTGGGTATGGCCTGGCCCAGGTT
>JAAZHP010000193.1 GCA_012510625.1 Bacillota bacterium | reverse complement strand
TATCTGCGGCTCGGGGGGAACGGCAATTTTCACCTGCAGCTTCTCTTCCAGCGCCTTAACCACGGCGCCGTTCTTGGCCACGCCGCCGGTCATGATGACCTCCTCCACCAGCCCCACCCGGTAAACCAGGCTGGAGGTGCGGGCGGCGACAGACTCGTGCAGCCCCCGGGCGATCTCGGCGCGCGGCTCCCCGGCGGCAAGCAGGGAGACCACTTCGGACTCGGCAAATACCGTGCAGGTACTGCTTATGGGAGTCCCCCGGGAAGCCTGCGCGCTTAAGGAGGCCAGCTGATCCAGCTTCACCTCGAGGGCGGCGGCCATCACCTCGAGAAAGCGCCCCGTCCCGGCAGCGCACTTGTCATTCATGGCAAAATCAAGCACCCTGCCCTCATCATCCAGCCGGATCACTTTGCTGTCCTGGCCCCCGATATCGATCACCGTGCGCGCTGCGGGATTAATGTAAAAAGCGCCGCGCCCGTGACAGCTGATCTCGGTAATCCGCTTATGGGCAAAGGGCACGCTAATGCGGCCGTATCCGGTAGCCACGATCACGGCCAGGTCGGCAAACTCCAGGCCGGCAGATTGCAGGGCAGTAGATAAAGCCTTTTCGGCGGCCCCCCTGCTGTCAACCCCCGTGGAGATAATGGCATAAGCGATCACACCGCCGCCTCCCAGCAGCACCGCTTCAGCGGAAAGGGATCCCACATCAATACCGGCAGCTATCTCTGCAAGCTTCTTTTTTGGCCGCGGGGCCACGGGCACAATCACCTACCCTTCGCCATATCGGCCTGTTTTAGTAAATCTTTAAGGGCGCCCCAGAGGCGCTCCTTCCCCTCGCCGGTGCGGGCTGAAAAGGGCAGCAGCTGTTCTGCCGCTCCCAGCTCGAGTTCTTTCTTTATCTCCGGCAGCCGTCTCGCCAGGGCGCCTCGCGAGAGCTTGTCCGACTTGGAGGCCACGGTGATTGTGGTAAGGCGGTGATAACGAAGCCATCCGGCCATGAGCCGGTCGTCTGCAGTGGGCCGGTGGCGGCAGTCGACGATATGCACGGCACCGCAGAGAGGCTCGCGATGCTCAAGGTATCCTTCTATCAGGGCGGCCCAGGCCCGCTGCTCTTCCTTGCTCACCCTGGCGTAGCCGTAGCCGGGGAGATCGACAAAGTAGAAGGCATCATTGACCCGGTAGAAATAGAGGGCCCTCGTTTTCCCGGGCGTGGAACTGGTAAAGGCAAGTTTCTTCCGCCCCAGCAGGCAATTAATCAGCGATGACTTGCCCACGTTGGAACGGCCGAGGAAAGCGATCTCGGGCAGCCCGTCAAGGGGCATGTCCTGATCCCTGTACGCAACCGTCTCCAAACCGGCCTTTTTAATAATCATGGTCATCGCTCTTTCAGGCCGCTGCCCCGGATCAGCGGCGCTAATGCCTGAGCGCTGGGTCATCCCGGCGCTGCAGTTCCGGCTCATCCGTACAGACAGGAGCAAGGGGCTTTTCAGACTCCGCCGCACTTTGGAAGAGCCGCTTCTTTTTGCGGGGTTTTTCCAGCAAGGCCAAATCCAGGACTTCATCCATGTGCTCAACCAGCTTCACTTCAACCCTGCGCCGCACGTTTGCCGGAATATCGCTTAAATCTTTGCGGTTTTCTACGGGCATCAGCATATACCTGATTCCGGCGCGGTGGGCGGCCAGCATCTTCTCCTTAATCCCGCCCACAGGAAGAACGCGCCCCCGGAGGGTAATCTCACCGGTAAGGGTAACATCGCGCCGCACGGGGATCCTGGTCAGGGCCGAGACCAGCGCTGTGGCCATGGCAATCCCGGCTGAGGGACCGTCCTTGGGAATGGCCCCTTCAGGCACATGGATATGGATATCCGTCTCCTCGTAAAAATCTTCGTCCAGGCCGAGCTCCTCCGCCCGGGAGCGAACATAGCTTAAAGCAGCCTGCGCCGACTCCTGCATCACCTCGCCGAGTTTTCCGGTAAGGATCACTTTTCCTTTGCCCTTCAACGGGGTTACCTCTATGGAGAGCAGGTCTCCGCCGACCTCCGTCCAGGCCAGCCCCGTGGCCACCCCGACCTCGTTCTCCTTCTCGCCCGTGCCGTAGCGGAAACGGGGTATCCCCAGGTATTTCTGCAGGCCCTTCCGGGAAAGGCTGACCCTTGTATTGCGGTCTTTAACCACTTCGCGGGCTACTTTGCGGCAGATTGCCGCCAGGCTGCGCTCAAGGTTTCGCACCCCCGCCTCCCGGGTGTATGAACGGATGATGGCGCGCACCGCCCCCTCGGACAGCGTCAGGTTATCTGCAGTGAGGCCGTGTTCCGATATCTGCTTCGGGATAAGATGCCGCCTGGCAATTTCCACCTTGTCTTCTTCGGTATAACCGGGAAGGTAGATCGCCTCCATCCGGTCGAGAAGCGGCTGCGGAATATTGTGCGGCGAATTGGCGGTAGTGATAAACATAACTTGCGAAAGGTCAAAAGGCAGTTCGATATAATGATCGCTGAAGGCATGGTTCTGCTCGGGATCGAGCACCTCCAGCAGCGCCGACGAAGGGTCGCCCCTGAAATCGGTGGACATCTTGTCAACTTCGTCCATTAAGAAAACCGGATTCTTCGACTTTGCCTGGCGCATGCCCTGGATGATCCTCCCCGGCAGCGCCCCTACATAGGTGCGCCGGTGGCCGCGGATCTCGGCCTCATCGCGCACCCCGCCCAGTGAGATGCGCACGAAATTGCGCTCCAGGGCCCGGGCAATGGACCTGGCCAGCGATGTTTTCCCCACGCCCGGCGGGCCGATAAGGCAGAGGATAGGGCCTTTCAATTTCTCGGCCAGCCGGCGCACGGCCAGGTATTCAATGATCCGCTCCTTGACCTTGTCCAGGCCGTAGTGGTCTTCGTCGAGGATCTCCGCGGCGCGATCCAGGTCCAGGCGGTCCTCGGTCACTTTCGACCAGGGCAGTTCAAGCAGCCAGTCCAGGTAGGTGCGGATGACGATACCCTCGGCGGCGGCCGGAGGCATCTTCTCCAGGCGATCCACCTCTTCCAGCGCCTTCTCTTCAACTTCGGGCGGCAGCTCCGCCTTCTCGATCTTTTCCCGGTACTCATCGGCTTCGGCAGTGCGCTCGTCTTTTTCACCCAGCTCCTTCTGGATTGCCTTCATCTGCTCGCGCAGGTAGTATTCTTTCTGGGTCTTCTCCATCTGCTTGCGCACGCGCAAGTTTATGCGGCGCTCAAGCTCCACGATCTCCATTTCGCGGTTGAGCAGTTCGCTTAGCTTCTCCAGCCTCTCCTTAGCCGAAACCGCCTCGAGGAGCTCCTGCTTCTGCCGGATCTTCAGGTTGAGGTGTGAAGTAATGACATCGGCAAGTCGTCCGGGATCTTCTATGCCGGAGACGGTAGCCAGCGTTTCCGGGGGTATTTTCCGGCTGGCCTTGATAAAATGTTCAAACTGGTAAAGCAGGCTGCGGCGGAGCGCTTCAACCTCCGCGGTTTTGCCGGCTTCTTCCTCAATCAGTTCCGCCTCTACCTTAAAAAAGGGCTCTATATGCAGGTAGCGGATAATCGCGGCACGGGACAATCCTTCCACCAGAACGCGGATCATCCCCCCGGGCAGCTTGATCATCTGCTTGATTAAGGCAACGGTTCCAACAGCATAGAGGTCCGTTTCCGCCGGTTCATCCACCTTGGCATCTTTCTGGGCTACCAGCAAGATCCGGTTATCTCCGACCATGGCCTCGTCAAGAGCTTTAACCGAGCGCTCTCGCCCGACGTCGAGGTGCAGGACCATGTTTGGAAAAATCAGGACTCCACGCAGCGGCAGCAGCGGTAAAAGTTCCTTTCCTTTACGCATCGTTCTGTCACCTCCTGTAAGATCAAAAGAAAACGAGAAGCCTTTGTACCACCATATTCGCTTCCCGATTCTGCTTTTCCTTTTTTATCAGGAGATTGGGATCTGTTGACAGCGGCTTCAACACATTAACGAGAAGGCAGTACGGCCACGGGCTCCTTTTTTAGCAGTGCTTCGCGAAAAACATCTTCAATGCGGCTTACCGGGATAATTTTTACGGGGATGTGACGCCTGAAGCTGTCCTGCCAATTAAATTGGGGAATTAATATTTTTTTAATCCCCGCATCAACGGCCGCTTCGATCTTGGCCGGGATGCCGCCCACCGGACGAACCAGGCCGCGCACCGATATCTCCCCCGTCATCGCCGTAAGCGGGTCCACATGTTGACCGGTTAGAGACGAGTATATTGCCGTAGCCATGCTCACCCCGGCCGAGGGTCCGTCTACAGGCGTGCCGCCGGGAAAGTTCAGGTGAATGTCGTAGTCGCGCAGGTTCAGTCCCATGTAGCGGCTTAACACTGTAATCACGATCTCGGCGGCTCCCTTGGCTGTTCCCTTGCGGCGGACGGTATGGCCGCCGCCGCCCATCTCCTCTTCTTCCACAATGCCGGTGATGGTGACCTTGCCCTGGCCCTGCTTTACCGGCATCGCCGTCGCTTCCACTTCTATCAGGGTCCCCATGTTGGGGCCATAAACGGCCAGGCCGTTGGCATAGCCTACCTGGGAATCCGGGGGCGGCTTCCTTTCCGGACGCGGGGGAAGCTGGGTGCTGTTGACCACCCATTCGATATCTTCCGCCTCCAGAACGGTGCGCTTCTCGCCCATGGCAATTCCAGCCGCCATCTGGATTATGTTAACAGCCTCACGGCCGTTGGTGGCAAAACGAGTCACCACATCCAGGGCCTCTCCGGCGATAGTAAAGGAGATGCGCCGGGCCGCGTTTTCTGCGATAATGCGAATCTCCTGCGGAGAGAGGCCGCGAAAAAATATCTCCAAGCAGCGGGACCGGATTGCCGGAGGCAGCTCATGGGGCATCCGGGTGGTGGCCCCGATAAGACGAAAATCAGCCGGAAGACCGTGCTGAAAGATTTCATGGATATGCCGCGGGATATTGCTGTCTTCTGAATTGTAATAAGAGCTTTCCAAAAATACCTTCCGGTCTTCAAGCACCTTGAGCAGCTTGTTGATCTGGATGGGATGCAGCTCGCCGATCTCGTCAATAAAGAGAACCCCGCCATGCGCCTTGGTCACGGCGCCCGGTTTCGGCTGGGGGATGCCGGCCATGCCTAGCGGGCCGGCGCCCTGGTAAATGGGGTCGTGGACCGTGCCGATGAGGGGATCGGCGATGCCGCGCTCGTCGAAACGGGCCGTGGTGGCATCAAGCTCGGTAAACTTTGCCTCCTGGCCAAAGGGACTGAGCGGATTCTTCTTGGCTTCATCAAGCACGAGCCGCGCCGCGGCAGTTTTTCCGATGCCCGGAGGGCCGTAGAGAATAACGTGCTGCGGATTGGGCCCGCAGAGGGCGGCGCGCAGAGCTTTCAACCCGTCTTCCTGGCCGATGATCTCTTCAAAGCTTTTGGGGCGCGTTTTCTCAGAGAGCGGTTCAGTCAGGGAGATGCGTCGCAGCCGTTCCAGTTGATCCATCTCTTTGCGAGACTCTTTGTCCACGGCTACGCGGGTTGTCTGCTGATTGCGAAGCAGGTTAAAAAAGTAGAGCCCGATGACAATGGCAAAAAATATTTGCACCAGCCCGATGATCCCTGCAAAATTGCCCAAAAAGATCACCCTCTTTTCAGCCGATATTATCCCCCTTCGGCAAAAGATCTATCCAAATATTGAGAAGTAAAATATGAAAGCTGGGAGGTGGAAACACTAGTGGGACACTAGGGACGTACCTTTTTGTCCCACTTTTCGCAGGCAGGTTTCTCACACGCAACCCAGCCTGGTTATTAATGTCGAATCATAAGTTCACCTCGTTGCTGCGCCAACGCAGTTTGAAGATCCTTCGCTGCGCTCAGGATAACATAAAGAATGGCGTAAGGAGTGAAAGGGATTCCGGGATGGCATCGAAGTAGCTGAACTAGCTAAAGTAGGTAAAAAGGGCTGCCTTTTTGAAGCAGCCCCAAATTGACGAATTGACCTGAACTCTATTTATTTAAGCGGTAACCTCTTTTTTCTTCCGCTTATCCTGGGTCACCAGGATAGGTTTTTCTCTCTTCAGCACAACTTCTCGGGTGATCACGCATTGGCTGACATCATCGCGCGAGGGCAGCTCGAACATCACATCCAGCAGAATTTCTTCCATGATCGCCCGCAGCCCCCTGGCCCCGGTATTGCGCTTGATCGCCTCTTCGGCAACCGCCTGCAGCGAACCCTCTTTGAATTCCAGCAGAACATCATCGAGCTCAAACATCTTCTGGTACTGTTTTACCAGGGCGTTGCGAGGTTCGGTCAGAATACGGATGAGCGCATTCTTATCCAGGGAATCGAGGGTGGCAATGACCGGTATGCGGCCGACAAATTCAGGGATGAGCCCGTATTTAAGCAGGTCCTGGGGCAGGATCTGCCGCAATACCGCGCCGATGTTATTATGATCAATGCTCTGCAAATCTGCGCCGAAGCCGATCCCCTTACTTCCGATACGGTTCTGAATGATCTTCTCCAGCCCGTCGAAAGCCCCGCCGCAAATGAAGAGGATGTCGGTGGTATCAATCTGCATAAATTCCTGGTGCGGATGCTTGCGCCCGCCCTGCGGGGGCACGCTGGCCACGGTCCCCTCGAGGATTTTCAGCAGCGCCTGCTGGACCCCCTCGCCGGAAACATCGCGGGTAATGGAGGGGTTGTCGGTCTTGCGGGCAATCTTGTCGATCTCATCAATATAGACAATCCCCTTTTCTGCCTTCTCAATATCGTAATCGGCAGCCTGGATCAGCTTGAGGAGAATATTTTCCACATCCTCGCCCACATAACCGGCTTCAGTGAGCGAGGTGGCGTCGGCAATGGCAAAAGGAACGTTTAGAATCCGGGCCAGGGTCTGCGCCAAAAGTGTCTTTCCTGTGCCCGTAGGGCCGATAAGCACGATATTGCTCTTCTGCAGCTCCACGTCTTCAATCTTCTGGGCGGCGTTGATCCGCTTGTAGTGGTTGTAAACGGCCACTGAAAGAATCCTCTTGGCATCTTCCTGGTCAATTACATATTGATCCAGGGCCAGCTTGATCTCCTGCGGTTTCGGCAGATCTTCTAAATTAAGATCGCCCTCTTCACCGATCTCCTCTTCAATGATCTCGTTGCAAAGCTCAATGCATTCGTCGCAGATATAGACACCGGGGCCGGCCACGAGCTTCCGGACCTGCTCCTGGGTTTTCCCGCAGAATGAACACTTCAGCTGTCCTTTTTCATCGGTAAACTTGAACAAATGGTTTCACCCCACTCCAGTTTAAGGTCGGTGAACCAGGATTTCATCAACCAGTCCGTATTCTTTGGCCTCTTCAGCAGAGATAAAGAAATCGCGATCCGTATCGCGGGCGATGCGCTCCACCGGCTGTCCCGTATGGCTGGCCAGGATTTCATTTAGCGTCTCGCGCACCTTTAAAATTTCCTTGGCATGAATTTCTATATCAACCGCCTGGCCCTGAGCCCCACCCATAGGCTGGTGCAGCATGATCCTTGAATGCGGCAGGGCAAACCTCTTCCCTTTGGTCCCGGCTGCCAGCAGCACGGCGCCGAAACTCGCCGCCAGGCCTACACAGATGGTAGAGACAGCCGGCTTGATATACTGCATCGTATCGTATATGGCCATGCCGGCATAAACCGCTCCACCGGGCGAGTTGATATAGAGATTAATATCCTTATCCGGATCTTCAGATTCCAGAAAAAGCATCTGGGCAACAATCAGATTGGCCACATGATCGTCAATAGGGCTGCCCACAAAGATGATCCTGTCCTTAAGCAGACGCGAATAGATATCATAGGCTCTTTCGCCGCGGCTGCTCTGCTCCACCACCATGGGAACAAGTATACTCATTTAAAAAAGGCCCCCTTTTTATTCTGCCTTTTCAATTTCGGTGATCCTGCCTTCCTGAACCAGCAGGTCAATTGCTTTCCGGATGCGGATCTCCTCTTTCATCAGCGGGATCCGCCCCTGCTTCTCAAGTATCTCTTTAATCCGATCGGGCTGGTCATTATAATTTGCGGCCATCTCGGCAATCCTGGCATCTATTTCGCTTTCATCGACGGTAATTCCTTCTTTTTTGGCCACCGCATCCAGCACGAGGTTGGCTTTCGTTCTCTTCTCCGCCTCACTCCTTTTTTCTTCACGGATCTCCTCGATGGACTTGCCGGACAGCTCGGCAAATTTCTCCAGGGTCAGGCCCTGGTAGCGCAGATATTGATCCATCTCTCCTAGCATCAGGTCGATTTGGCGATTTACCAGAACCTGCGGCAGCTCAACCTGCGAAGATGCAGATACCTTGTCGATAAGCGCCTCTTCTAGTTTAGTTTTAGCCCTCTCCGCATATGCCTTTTCCAGTCGCGTCCGGAGATCGGCTTTAAAATCAGACATGGTTTCAAACTCGCTGATCTCCTTGACAAAATCGTCGTTCAGGTCGGGAAGCTGCTTCCGTTTAATCTGCTTCAATTTCACCTTAAAGAGGGCTTTCTTCCCGGCCAGCTCTTCATTGCGGTAGTCTTCCGGAAAAGTCACTTCAATCTCTTTTTCTTCATTGATCTTCATCCCCACAAGCTGCTCTTCAAAACCGGGAATAAAGGTCTTTGAGCCCAGCTCAAGTGAATAGTTCTCCGCTTCCCCGTCGGGAAAGGGCTCTCCGTCAATAAATCCCTGAAAATCAATGACCGCCAGGTCGCCCTCTTGAATACCCTCCTCCTCATCTTCCAGGGGAACGAGGCGGGCATGCTGCTCTCGCAGGGATTCAAGGTAACGCTCCAGATCGGCCTCGGTCACTTCCGATTTTTCCTGATCCACTTCCACTCCCTTATACTCGCCCAGCTCAACCTGCGGAAGCACTTCCACGACGGCTTCAAATAGAAAAGGCTTGCCCTTTTCTATGGCCTTAAAATCAAACCGGGGTTGGTCAATCGGTTCTACATCCACTTCGGCAATGGCTTCGTCATATGCAGGAGGAATTAACATCTCCAGGGCATCCTCGTGGAAAATCTCCGGCCCAAAGCGCGCTTCCAAGATGTGGCGGGGCACCTTGCCCTTGCGGAACCCCGGGAGGTTGATCTTTTTAACCACGTTCCGGTAAGCCCTCTCCAGCGCTTTGTCAACCTCCGGGGCAGCCACCTCTATTTCAAGCTTGATTTTATTGTGCTCTATTTTTTCCCACCTGGTCAGCATTTATGCTCCCCCTATACAATGATATCATATGCACCGCGTAAACAAAGTAAGCTATACCGGTAAAACTCAAAAATAATGGCCGCTCCTATGACCGGCATGAAAGCTTTATTATTCTACCACAGTTAAAATAGAAGTGACAAGCCAATTCAACTTCAAGCCGGCGCCCCTTCCCATTCCACTACCACTTAATAATTTCTTTAAACCTTAATAATATTCATAAAAAGTGCTTGATTTTTATTCTTAGAAAATATACAATAAAAAGGCGAATGAGTATTCATTCATTCAGGCTTGAATTCAGTGGAGGTCGCTGTGGCCAAAAGGACGGGAGAAAAATATTTTGCCATCCTTGAAGCAGCGGTTAAAACTTTTGCCCGTTACGGTTATCACCGGACCCGTGTATCCGATATTGCCCGGGAAGCGGGAGTAGCCGACGGCACCGTCTATATCTATTTTGAAAAAAAAGAGGACATCCTCATCTCGCTGTTCCAGGAGATGATGACCCAATTCGTTGAAGGACTGCGGCAGCAGCTGGCAGAATGCCGGAATTGCAACGAGAAGCTGGCTGCCGTGGTCAGCTACCACCTGAACACCCTGGGGAACCGTCCCGAGCAGGCCAAGGTAACCCAGATTGAACTGCGCCAGATTGATCAAACCATCAACGAAGGTATTTCACAGCCGCTTCTTAACTATTTCAAGGTCATCGAGGAGGTGATTGCGGAAGGTCAGAAAGAGGGGCTTTACCGTCACAACCTGAACATCCGCACCGCCAGGAAGGTAATTTTCGGCGCCATCGATGAAGTGGTCACCTGCTGGGCCATGTCCAAAAAGGCATATGACCTCGGCAGCCTGGCCGGCCCCGTCTACGACCTGCTGGTAAGAGGGTTGCAGTAATTTCCCCAACCTGGTGAGGAGAGAAAGAGTAAGAGTAAAAAGGAGGTATTTTGATGGCCGTAAAAGAGATTAGAAGAGCCGCTGTGCTTGGTGCCGGAGTTATGGGCGCCACCATCGCCGCCCACCTGGCCAACGTGGGTCTCCCGGTTCTCCTGTTGGACATCGTTCCCCGCGAGCTTACTCCGGACGAAGAGAAAAAGGGCTTAACCCTGCAGAGCCCGGTAGTGCGTAACCGCCTTGCCAACCTGGGAAAGGATGGCCTGCTCAAGCAGAAGCTGAACCCGCTCTACCGCAAATCAAATGTAGAACTGATCACTCCCGGCAACTTTGAAGACGATATGGCCAAGCTTAAGGAATGCGACTGGATCATCGAAGTCATCGTAGAAAATATGGAGATTAAGAAAAAGGTCTTTAAAAACGTAGAGGCCAACTGGAGCCCGGGCACGATCGTCAGCTCCAACACCTCCGGCCTCTCCATCAACGAGATGGTTTCGGAGTGTTCGGCCGAGTTCCGCAAGTATTTCCTGGGCACTCATTTCTTTAACCCGCCCCGGTACATGAAACTTCTTGAATTAATACCCTGCCGCGAGACACTGCCCGAAGTAATGAGCTATATGCACCGCTTCTGCGAAAAGGTTCTCGGCAAGGGCGTCGTCTTCGCCAAAGATACGCCCAACTTTATCGCCAACCGTATCGGAACTTATGCCATGGTGCAGACAATCAAGCTGATGCAGCAGGAGAAGATGACCATCGAGCAGGTCGACGCCATTACCGGGCCGCCGATGGGCCATCCCAAGAGCGCCTCGTTCCGGACTTTGGATATGGTCGGCCTCGACACCTTCTGCCATGTGGCCAGGACCTGCATCGAAAAATCCACCGATCCCGTGGAGATAGAGGAGATGCAGCTTCCTGATTTTCTGGACAAGATGGTCGAGAAGAAGCTGCTTGGAGACAAGACCAGACAGGGCTTCTATAAAAAGGTCCGGGGAGAGGCAGGCTCCGAAATTTTCGCCATTGATTACGACACGCTGGAGTATCGTCCCCGGGAAAAAGCCAGGTTTGATATTCTCAAGAAGGTCAAGGATGCCGGACTCAAGGACGGCTTCAAGTTACTGGTCAACTCCGATGATGAGGTCGGTAAATTCGCCTGGAATTTAACGAAAAAACTGTTAATCTACGCTGCAAACCGCATTCCCGAGATCGCCGACGATGTCGTCAACGTCGACCGGGCCATGAGCTGGGGCTTCAACTGGGAGCTGGGTCCCTTTGCCAGCTGGGACGCCATCGGCCTGCGCGAAAGCGTGGAGCGGATGAAAAATGAAGGCGAGAAAATCCCCGCCTTTGTCGAAGAGATGCTCAACAACGGCTTTGAGAGCTTCTACAAGGAAGATGATTCCGGGGCCCTCTCATACTATGATATCGCTTCGAAGAGCTACAAGCCCGTTCCGGTCAGCCCCGAGCTAATCAGCCTGCCGGCGCTGAAGAAACGGAACAAGCTGGTCAAGGGCAACGATGACGGCAGCCTCATCGATCTTGGCGACGGAGTGGTCTGCCTGGAGATGCACAGCCCGCAGCAGGCCATTTCGCCGCTTTTCACCCAGTTTATTTTTGAAGCCGTAGAAGAAGCCGAGAAAAACTTTGCCGGAATGGTCATTTGCAACCAGGCCAAAAATTTCTGCGTCGGCGCCAACGTGGCCCTGCTCCTGATGGCGGCCCAGGGCGGCGACTGGGATATGATCGATAAGTCGGTGAAGGATTTCCAGGATGCCATGCTGGCGATAAAATACTCGCGCATCCCCGTAGTTGGCGCCCCCTTCCAGATGACCCTGGGCGGCGGGATGGAGATCATCCTGCACTGCGACCGGATCCATGCCGCTGCTGAAACCTACATGGGCCAGGTAGAAATGGGCGTGGGGCTGCTGCCCGGAGGCGGCGGCAACAAAGAGCTGCTTTACCGCTACCTGGAGGGGATTCCCGAGGGGCTGAATGTGGACCTGCTGCCCTATGTGCAGAAAGCATTCGAAGCCATCGCCATGGCCACGGTTGCCACCAGCGCCCGCCATGCCCAGGAGCTCGGGTTCATGCGCCGCACTGACAAGGTCTCCGTCAACCAGGACCACCTGATCCACGATGCCAAGCAGACGGTGCTGGCGATGCTCAAGGAAGGATACGAACCGCCTAAGCCGAAAGAGATCCCTGCTCTCGGCGATTACGGTATTGCCGCCTTTAAAGCAGGGGTCCAGAACATGCGCTGGGGTAACTACATCAGCGATCATGACATGAAGATCGCCCTTGAAATCGCCTATGTCCTCTGCGGCGGAAACATCAGGCCTAAAACAATGGTCAGCGAACAGTATCTCCTCGATATTGAACGCGAAGCTTTCCTGCGCCTCATGGGCGAAGAGAAAACCCAGGAACGGATCATGTCTCTGCTCACCACGGGCAGGCCAGTAAGGAACTAAGGAGGTAATGAAATGAAAGAAGCTGTTATTGTCTCCAGCGTCCGCACTGCCGTCGGCAGGGCGCCGCGGGGCACTTTGCGTTTTATCCGGCCCGATTACCTGGCCTCCGAAGTGATCAAGGAAGCCGTCGCCCGGGCCAAGGGCCTGGATCCGGCCGAGATTGAAGATGTCATCCTCGGATGCTCTTTTCCAGAAGCCGAGCAGGGGATGAATGTCGGCCGCCTGGCCGCATTGCAGGCCGGGCTTCCCGATACCGTGCCGGGACAGACGGTGAACCGCTTCTGCTCCTCCGGGCTGCAGGCAATCGCCCTCGCCGCCGAGCGGATCATGTGCGGCTTTGCCGATGTGATTGTTGCCGGCGGGGTGGAGAGCATGAGCATGGTCCCGATGGGGGGCAACAAGGTCTCCCCGAGCCCCGTTCTGGTAGAAAGCTTAATCGAGGCCTACACCCCCATGGGGATCACTGCAGAAAACGTGGCCGAACGCTTCAATATTAGCCGCGAGGACCAGGACAAGCTGGCCCTGCGCAGCCATCAGAACGCGGCGGCGGCAATCAAGGAAGGCAGATTTAAGGAAGAAATTGTTCCCGTCAAGGTAATCGACCGCTATCCCGGTCCCGACAACAAAATCGTGGAAAAGGAATTTGTCTTCGACACCGATGAAGGGGTCCGCTACGATACCTCGCTGGAAGTTCTGGCCAAGCTGCGCCCGGCTTTCAAGAAGGACGGCAGCGTCACCGCCGGAAATTCTTCGCAGACCAGCGATGGCGCCGCGGCGGCGGTGGTCATGTCGGCGGAAAAAGCCAGCGCCCTGGGCCTTAAGCCCATGGCCGTGTTCCGCGGCTTTGCCGTGGCCGGCTGCCCGCCGGATATCATGGGGGTAGGGCCCGCCGTGGCTATACCGAGGCTGATGAAGCTGACGGGGAAGAAGATCGAGGATATTGATCTTTTCGAGCTGAACGAGGCCTTTGCCTCACAGGCGCTCTACTGCATTCGCGAGCTCGGTCTCGACCTGGAGAAGGTCAATGTAAACGGCGGGGCCATCGCCCTGGGACACCCCCTGGGCTGCACCGGGGCGAAGCTCACCGCCACCCTGCTGCATGAGCTGAAGCGGCGCGGCGGCCGCTTCGGTGTCGTCTCCATGTGCATCGGGGGCGGCATGGGCGCCGCCGGCCTCTTCGAGATGGTATAGACATTCACCGCATAATTACAAATAGGGGCACCTCCTTGCGGTGCCCCTTTTCCTTTATGGGACACCAGGGACGTACCTGATCGTCCCACCTTTCATCCCCTTCATACCTTTAGTGTAGCACTCTAATCTGGGACATTGGGGACGTACCTGTTTGTCCCACTTTCAACCTCTATTTTTGCCTCATAATCCAGGTAAATGCCAAACCATTGCAAATATTTGCTATTGCTATACAATCAGTACAAAGGCCTAAAAGGAGGGCAGGTAACCATGCCGAGGAAAAATAGGATATTGAGCTCAAGCAGAATATATCATGTGGTAAGCCGCGGAATTGATAAAAAACCTATTTTTATTAGTACCGATGATTATAATCAATTCATCAACATCCTAAGAAAGAAACGGAAATTTAAGTTATTTACAATTTATGCCTATTGTTTAATGAACAACCACTACCACCTGATCGTCAATGAAAAGGAAGCTGGAATTTCTTCAATTATGTCATCTATAAATACCACCTATGCAATATATTTCAATAAAAAATATAACCGCATCGGCCATTTGTTTCAAAGCAGATTTAGAAGTGAAGCCATAGAAGACGAAGCTTATTTTCTTGCTGCCGTGAGATATGTTCACAATAATCCTGTTTCGGCCGGCTTGGTAAGCGAAGCATCGCAATATAATTGGAGCAGCTACAGGTCATATCTTCAATTGGATAGCAATGATGACCTGATTGATTACCAGTTCGCTTTGAACATGTTCGCGTCTTCTTTAACTAAGGCAGTCCCCCGGTTTGTTCAATTTACAAAGCAAATTGATGAACAAGATTTTGTTGATCACCTGGGAGAAAAGGAAGAAATGATTGCCAAAGAGAAAAAAGCTAAATCATTAATTGACAAATACTTGCAGGAGAAAAACATGAACATTGAAAAATTAAAACTCAGGTCCAACATGGGCATTAGAAACGAACTAATAGGCATGTTAATTGAAAAAACCGACTTGCCTCTAAGGCGAATCGGAAAGCTGCTGGATTTGAGTAAAAGTACAGTTTCAAGATTTAAATAAACAGAAACGACATTAATGGGACAACAAGGTACGTCCCTGTTGTCCCACAATGAGCAGAAAGGAGTATTAAATGGGACAAGAAGGTACGTCCCTCTTGTCCCATTTTGGGAGGAGGATGGGAATGAAGCAATTGAAAACACCCCTGGAGGAGCTGGAAAGGCGCCGGGAGAAGCTGCAGGAAGTGATGCAGGAGCAGGGGATTGGCGGGGCCCTCATCGTGCAGCGGACTGATCTTTACTATTTCAGCGGCACGGCGCAGGAGGGTCATCTCTTTGTTCCGGCGGAGGGCGAGCCCCGGCTGCTGATCCGGCGAAACCTGCAGCGGGCCCGCTCTGAAAGCAGCCTGCCGCAGATCCACGAATTTGCCGGCTGGGACCAGCTTGAAGAAACGGTTAAATCTATGAGCGCGCCGGCGGCGTCCATCGGGCTGGAGCTGGATGTGCTGCCGGTAAATATCTTCCGGCGCTACGAGAAGATAATCGCCCCCTTAAACGCTGTCGATATATCGCCTCTCATCCGCAGCGTCAGGGCGGTGAAATCTCCCTATGAACTGGAACGGCTTCAAAGGGCCGCAGCGCTTGGTGAAGCCGTCTTCAATTTTGCCCGGGAAATCTGCCGGGCAGGCATGACCGAGATCGAGCTGGCCGCAGAGCTGGAGGCATTTGCCCGCGCCCGCGGCCACCAGGGAGCCATCCGCATGCGCGGGTTTAACCAGGAGCTTTTCTTCAGCCACACCATGGCCGGCGAAAGCGCGGCCGTGCCCAGCTTTTTTAACGGGCCGACCGGGGGCCGGGGATTGAATCCTTCCTACCCCCAGGGGGCCGGCTGCCATCAGATAAAGCGCGGCGAGCCCGTCTTAATTGACTATGTCACCGTGCTTAACGGCTACATGGTCGACCAAACCCGCATTTTCTGCCCGGGGAGGCCGGCGGAGAATCTGCGGCGCGCTTACGAGACAGCGCTGCAGATTAAAGAAGCCCTCGCTGCAATGGGCAGGGAGGGCGCCAACGGAGCCGCGCTCTACCGGCGCGCGCACGAGATTGCTTCCGCAGCGGGGCTGGCTGATCATTTCATGGGAGCAGAAGAAAAGGTATCCTTTATCGGTCACGGCGTCGGCCTGGAGCTGGACGAGCTGCCGGTAATCGCCCGCAACTATGATTTTAATCTCACCGAAGGAATGGTTTTTGCCCTGGAGCCGAAGTTCGTATTTCCCGGGGAGGGAGCCGTAGGAATCGAGGATACTTTTGTGGTCCGCCCCCACGGCCTGGAGCAGATTACCCGCTTTGACGATGCCCTGCAGATTCTGTAACACCCGCCCGGCAAACGCATAAGCTGTAATGTTCGCGGGATATTGCAGCCACAAGGAGTGATTGCGGTGGGCGGAATCTGCGGTTTTGCAGCCGGAGGGGGC
>JAAZHP010000020.1 GCA_012510625.1 Bacillota bacterium | reverse complement strand
TTTAGTTTACAGCAGAGCGCCGCAGCTTATGCAAATGGGACAAAAAGGTACGTCCCCGCTGTCCCAAATGGGACAAAAAGGTACGTCCCCGCTGTCCCTTCTGACATAATCTGATCTAATCAGAGGAAATACTATTCATGGAGTAATTAACGTAAAGTAGAGGGATTGGAGAATACTGATGCTGCGAAAATTGCTGCGCCGGTTGAAGCGGCGCTTGCACAGGCATGTATTGGATTCCCTTCGACATGACGGAGAACTGGAGAGAACTGGCTGCATTTATCCTTCTGCTGGGCATGGGATTAATCCTGATCATTTTGATCTGGTTCGGAGTGGAAATACCCTTTCTCATGCGCAATTAAATCCTTCTATACCCCAAAATCCCTTCAAAGTGGGGACAGACCTCAACTTGCGGGTCTGTCCCCTGACCATGTTGCAAAGGGAGGCTTACTTTTTGTCAGGATCCGATTCTGTGTTTTTCGATTCCTCCCCCGTGCCGGAGATTATCTCCAGGAACCTTGGCGAAGGCTTGACCCGCCAGACGTTGTTCTCCATTAGCACGCTCCATTTTTCGCCTGACAGGCTGATCTCCTCGCCGCTCAGGGTCAGCGTAACCGAGAGGTTGACCCAGACATTTTCTGAGGAATCGTCCACACCGGTAATGCGCCACTCCTTAAGCTTGCCGGGAGCTCCGGTTAGCCAGTCGCGATAATCATTTCCGTCTTTTTTAAATTTGCCGGTCTGAAGAGCATAAGCTTCGCGCCATTTTTTCTTCTGGATCGCTTCAAGGTATGATTCAACAGCCTGGCGCGGCGTGCGGCCCAGGCAGTCATGCCTCTTTTCCTCCCGCGCCTGACGTGATCGTTCGTAGCGCCCGGAAGCCTCTTCTTCGGTAAAAAAAGCCTCCCGGGGATAGTTTTCGTTATTCGCATCCCAGAGCATATATTCGTCGATCCCCAGGGCCATGGCCGCATCGATCTGCTCCCGTATCTGTGCGGCGCCGTATTGAATATAACTTCCGCTGCCATAGGAAGAGCCAAGCCATTTAGCGGTAAAAGCCTGCAGCCAGGGACGTATGATGGCCGGATTATCCACCGCTGCGTTTCGCTTAATGGCATCGCTCAACGCTCCGGTAACGGTAACGGCGGGCTTGGTATCGGGAAAGCGCAGGCCAAACCAGTAAGGAATTACCGAGCCGCCCTGCCGTACCGGGTAATAGTGGCTCGGATAGATCATGGGGCAGATATAGTCGCTGTTAGCGGCAAAGTCTTCCCAGCACTGGCCTATATCATCGGCATCACCCCATGAGCTGGCAATCACTCCAAAAACATCATAAGCCACATGAACTTTGTATGGAGCCAGCTCGGCGCGGGCTTTCTCCATAAAACCGCGGATCGCCTCGGCCTTGGTCCGGCCATTCCGGCCGGGGAAATGGGCTACCTGCTCTACGTAAGCCGCTTTATCGGGAAAACGGATATAATCGAACTGGATTTCGTTGAAGCCGAGTAGGGCTGCCTCTTTGGCAATGGCAATATTGTAATCCCACAGCTCTTCGTTAAAGGGGTTACCGTAGGCAAAACCCTTGTCCTTATAGAGACCGCCGCCCTTTAAAGGAATGCACCATTCCGGCTTTTTAGCAGGAAGGGTCTCGCTGTCTCTGAAAACAACAATTCGGGCGATAGTGTAGATGCCCCGCTCTTTTAGCTCTTTCATAGTGGCCTTGATATCGGAGATCGGCACCGGGTTATAATAGGCATCCAGCTCGTTTACTATTTCGATATCGCTCTGGTAGGACATCTTCCCCTTGTCATCCTTGATATCTATAACCATGGCGTTAAGTTCAGTATCTTCAATCAGTTTTAACATGCGTTCGTACCTGTCCCGGTAACCTATCGAATGGCCGGTTAAGTAAATCGCCCTTACCTTGACCGGCGGGTTTTCAGGGTAATCCGGGTGCGGCAGCGGAACATAGTAAGAACCTAGCTCTTCCTCGAGCTCTTCGTTGCGCCTCCGCCACTCCTCTTCTCGCTGCCTGGCTTCTTCTTCCGGATCGGGCTCCTCCTCCCCCGGATTATCCGGCGGATCGCCCTCTGAGCCGACCCAGAGGCATCCAGATAGAGTGAGCATGAAGGCAAACAAGATTAGGAGCAAGATGGTGAAATGATGTTTCTGCAGCTGTTTCAGTGAAATTACCTCCCTTAAGCAGCGGATTGCTTATGCCTGGCCTGATCATTATGAGTATACCTGCATATTATGTAAACAGCGAAGGCGGGAAATGTCCATTACAACTTGATGAGAAAGGCTTTGCCCCACCAATGAAGGTTTTTCGCCGGCAGGCGCAGTATCGGGCATCCTTGTATTTTCATTCTATTTTCCGCCTGGAACTCCTTTATGGTTAATTGGCGCTTTTACACCAATCCCCTGCCGCTTAAAACATTAAATTTCGTTTAAATTCGACCGCATCGCCGATAAATTTGCGAAAAAAAACCGCCCCGCAGGGCGGTTTTTTAAGATCCGCTCTCGCTAGGATTTAAATTTGCTCTCGAGCCGCTTCATCTTATCGACGATGCCGCCGTATTCCAGCTCTGAATAGGGTAGCATTGCGGCGCCCGAAAAGCCCTGTTCGCGCAGCTCGGTGGCTTTGCGGGCTACCTTTCTTCTTACATGATCCCAGTAGGGATGATCGAAACAGTCCACCGCCTCGGTAAACTTGCCATTGTGGACACAGTAACCCGCCGCGGTGACTATGGGCGGCCCGTCAAAGAAAGAGGTGCCGCAGCCCGCTTTAACCGGCATCAGTGGGCCGTTGTGGCTGCCGCGCATAAATCCGGCCACATAATGGCCGATACTGTAAGGCGAAAGGACCTCGCCGGCCGCGGGGAAGGAGCCCTGCACCCTGACCAGCATTACCGGATCGTCCTTGCCGGTATATGTTCCGGCAATGTTATGCAGGCGGGTGGTGCTGGCTGCGACCGCCTGCTCGCCGTTTTCCCGCGAGTAGATTTTCGAGATGACAAAGCGCTCGTTGTCCCGCAGCAGGGCGGCGATATCGTAGAGATCTTCGGGAGCATTGAGCTCGATAAAGCGGTCATTCTTTGTATATTCCACATCCATTATCTCAAATTTGAAGCCTTTGCTCATTTTGGGAGAGAGGATCAAGCCGGAGCAGTGCATGGGATCGGCAAAACCGAGGTAAAGGGGCAGGTTAAAGGCTCCCGGATCGGTTTTATCCGCGCAAAAGCAGATAAAGGGCTCGTTCTCCCGCTCTTCAAATTCCATCTCGGCGACCGCCGGTCCCAGCCCCTTGATATTTCCGGAAAAGGCATTCTTAAGCAGGTCCTGCCCGGCGCCGTAAAGCCCCTCCTCCTTTGCCTTTGCCGTTCCGGCCATGAATGCATCCCAGGCCAGTTTATGTATTTCGCTGTTCCCGGTGCCCTTCTGGTGGGAAAAAAGAATGGCGATATCATCACCGGTGCTGCCAATCCGGTAATCGATAACCAGTTTATCCTTTTCACCTTCAATATACTCCCCGACCGTATCCAATAAAGCTTTGCTCGGCCTGAGATGTCCGCCAATACTTCCGATATCGGCCTTGATCAAACTTAATGTAATTTTCATAAAAAAGCCTCCCGCTGGTGTTGATATTCAGGAGATTCAGCCAACGTGCTTCCTCTTTCTCCTGATTGTGCTAGTATATTATATTAATTCACCTAGCCTATTAGAAATACCTTTATCAAATAATCTAGCACATATAGATTTTGGTGATTAAATAAATCGGCAAACTGGAACAATTTATCTTTAAAAAAGGGAATTAAACGGGTTATCGAGAATTTTATTTACACATTGCAATTATTTGCGCGGGTGGGTTGAAGAGATGACAAGGGACCTGACAGCGCTGCTGCGAGAGCTTTTAGCTGAAAATGGCCTGGAGAAATATGACCTGCAGATTTCAGAAGAGCAGGGCCTGGTTCACCTTTCCGGTGCAGTTGAAAGTTGGGAGCAGGCGGTTACGGCAGGTCACCTGGCCGGCGGCATCAGGGGAGTGCGCGGGGTGGTAAATGAAATCACCGCCGCAGAGGGGGGCCCGCCGCCATATAATGCTCCCGCGGGAAATCCTGCCGTCATCGGCAAAGCCGACGTGGTCATTGTCGGCGCCGGAGTTGTGGGAGCGGCCATTGCGCGGGAGCTGTCCCGCTTTAATCTGGACCTGGTTGTTTTGGAAAAAGAAGCCGATGTGGCCTGTGGGGCCAGCAGGGCGAACAACGGGATGGTTCATTCAGGCATTGTCCAGGAGCCGGGAAGCCTGCGGAGCAGGCTGAACTTGCGGGGCAATGCTCTCTTCGAAAATGTATGCCGCGAGCTCGATGTCCCTTTCCAGCGCTGCAACCTGGCTGTCGCCGTGTTCAAGGAGGAAGAGCTTTTTCTCCTGGAGCTGCTGAAGGCACGCGGTGAAATGAGCGGCATCCCCGTGGAGCTGGTGGGCCCGGAAAAGCTGGCCTCCATGGAGCCGTCACTAAGTCCTGAAATCAAGGGGGCTCTTCTCGCCCCCACCACCGCCATGACCTGCCCTTACAAGTTGACCATTGCCTATGCCGAAAATGCCATCGCCAACGGGGCCAGGTTTTACTTGAATACGGAAGTTACATCTCTGGAGCGGGAAAATGACTCTATTTACAAGGTGGTTACTTCGCGGGGCAGCTTCTTAACCAAATACTGCATTAATGCCGCCGGGGTTTACGCCGGCCGAATCGCAGAGATGGCCGGGCCGCCCGAATTCACCATCCATCCCCGCAAGGGAGAGCTCATAATTTTTGACCGGGAATCGGCATTTGGACATGCCGCCATGGCCACCGGCATCCTCGAAATGACCCGGGATCCTCACACCAAGGGAGGCGGGACCATGATTACCGTGGACGGAAACCCGGAATGGGGTCCTACCGCCTTTGAAATCAGCGATCCCGAAGACACTTCCGTTACGCGGGAGGGCCTGGAGCGAATTATAAACAAGTTCGCTCCGCTGCTGCCCGGCTTCGATGCCCGTAATTCAATTATTACTTATTTTGCCGGAGTCAGAGCCGCAACCTATACCGAAGACTTTCATATTGCCCCTTCCAAGCACCTCCAGGGGCTGATCCACGTGGCCGGGATTCAATCCCCGGGACTGGCGGCTGCGCCGGCCATAGCCGAAATGGTTCTGCGGTTACTGGCTGAAGAAGGATTGACGCTGGAGGAAAAAGAAAACTTCAACCCGCGCCGCCATGAGAATCCGCCCTTCAACAGCCTTTCCACGAGAGAACAAAACAAGCTTATCCAGGAGGATCCCCGCTACGGGCATATTGTCTGCCGCTGCGAGCATGTTACCGAAAAAGAGATCGTTGACGCCCTGCACCGGCCTCTTCCCGCCCTGACTCTCGATGCGGTAAAACGGCGCACCCGCGCCGGGATGGGCCGATGCCAGGGAGGTTTTTGCCTGCCGCGGCTGCTTCCCATCATCTCCCGGGAGCTGGGGATACCGCTTGAGAAGGTGACCAAGAGCGGCCCAGGCTCGCCGCTTTTCAGCCGCCGGACAAAAGAATTACCTTCCCGAGAGGAGGCTTCCGCTCAATGAGCCGCGAGCAGATAGTGGTAATCGGCGCAGGTCCGGCTGGAAT
>JAAZHP010000192.1 GCA_012510625.1 Bacillota bacterium | reverse complement strand
GTTACCTTCACCAACAGCGGCGCCGAAGCGGTGGAGGCGGCGCTGAAGCTCTGCCGTTCCGCCACCGGGCGCAAAGGCATTTTGGCCACGCGAAACAGTTTTCACGGCAAGACCCTGGGCGCGCTCTCCGCCACCGGAAATCCCGCCTACCAGGCCCCTTTCGGAGCCCCGGTTGAAGGATTTGACTTCGTCGAATACGGCGATCTTGCCGCTCTCGAAGATAAAATCGGCAGGGCGCCGGGCAAATATGCCGCCTTCATCGTGGAGCCGATCCAGGGTGAAGGGGGAATTGTGGAGCCGCCTCGCGGCTACCTTGCCGGAGCCAGGGAGATCTGCGCCCGCTACGGGGTTTTGCTGGTGGCGGACGAGATCCAGACGGGCCTGGGGCGGACGGGACGCCTTTTTGCCTGTGAAGAGGAAGGAGTTGCCCCCGACCTGCTGCTGCTGGCCAAGGCCCTGGGCGGCGGCCTTCTGCCCATCGGCGCCTGCCTCAGCACCGAATCAGCTTACAACGCGGACTTTGCCCTGAAGCATTCCTCTACCTTCGCCGGGAACTCTCTGGCATGCCGGGTAGGCCTCCGGGTGCTGGAGCTCCTTACCGGCGGCGGGGCGGCGCTGCTGGATGAGGTAAGAAAGCAGGGAGCGCTGCTAAAGGAGGGCCTCACGGCCCTGCAAAGAGAATACCCGCACATCGTTCGTTCCGTGCGCGGGCGGGGCTTGATGCTCGGCCTGGAGCTGGGTATCGAGCGGCGCCATTTTGCCGGCAGCCTGCTCGGGATCGCCGCCGAGCAGGAGCTGCTGGCTCCGGCTGTCTCCGCCTACCTGCTGAACCGGGAGAAGATTCGCGTGGCTCCCACGCTGAACGGCGGCAGCGTCATCCGGATTGAGCCGCCGCTGACGATTACCGCCGCGCAGTGCCGCCGTGCCCTGGAGGGCATCACCGCCGCGCTGGCGGTATTGCACGAAGCCAATACTGCCAAATTTTTTTCGTTCCTGGTTTCAGATAAATTTCACCAGGCTGAACAGGGGGAAACGGTTTTTCCGGACCCGGCGCCGCCGGCTGCCGGGATTCATATAGCGGCAGAACCTCTTTTGGGGGAGGAAGCGGGCTGCGCGGAAGCTGCTGCGGGCGTCTCCCATGCCCCCGCTGCTGAAAACGGCGCGGGCCGCTTTGCCTTCCTGGTTCACCCGCTGGATCTGCAAAGCTACTCCCAGTTTGATCCGAGCCTGCTCCTGTTCGGCGAGGCTGAGCTCGCCTGCCTGGCAAAAAAGTGGAGCAGCCTGGTGCGGCCCTTTGTGATCTCGCAGGTGAGCATAACATCGGAAAGCGGCGCCCGGGCTTGCGGAGAATTTATCGTCGTGCCGCGCACAGCCGGAGAGCTGGCGCAGATGCCCCGGGAGGAGGCGCTTCAGGAGCTGCGCGAAGCGCTGAAGCTGGCCCGGGCCGGCGGCGCCTGCATCGCCGGTCTTGGCGCCTACACCTCCGTTGTCTCCAGGGGCGGGCTCTACTTGAAAGATGAAGGGATCCCGCTGACAACCGGCAACAGTTACACCGTTGTCTCGGCAGTCGAGGCGGTCAGCGATGCCTGTACGAAGCTGGGAATCTTGCCGCAGCGCAGCGCCGCGGCGATCATCGGAGCTGCCGGCTCGATCGGCAGAGGGGTGGCCCTGCTGCTTTCCGAGACGGTGGGCAGCCTGGTCCTGGTGGGAAACCCGCACAGCAAAAATAAAGCCGCCAGCTCGCGCATGCTGGCAGCCGCTGCGGAGATTTACCGCTATCTCGCGGGACTGCTGCAGGCGGGGCGCCTTTTCCCGGCCGGCAGTCTCGGCGACCGCCTTTCCCGCTGCGGGACGCTGCCTCCGCCGGAGGCGCCTCTCGATGATTTCATTGCCTTTGCTCATTCCGCCGCCCTCCCTGGTGGGCCGATCCGGATTACCACCTCTTTAAAAGAGGCGCTTTCCGGGGCCGGGATCGTTATCTGCGCTACCAGCAGCCGCGAGAGGCTGATCCAGCCGGGTGATCTGCCGCCGGGCGCGCTAGTCTGCGATATTTCGCGGCCGCCCAATGTCAGCGCAGCCGTGGAGCAGGAGCGACCCGATGTGCTGGTCATCGACGGCGGCGTCGTTGAGCTGCCCGGACGTCCCGGCCTGGGCTGGAACTTTGGCTTCCCACGGGGACTGGCCTACGCCTGCATGGCCGAAACCATAATGCTGGCTCTGGAGCGCCATTACAGTCACTTCAGCCTCGGCTCTTCGGGGGTGAACCTGGAATCAATCTTGCAGGCTCGCGAGTGGGCCGCCCGGCACGGTTTCAAGCTGGCCGGCCTGCGCAGCTTCGACCGCCCCTTGAGCGAGGCCTGCTGGCGCCGGCTTTTCGCCGCCCGCCGGAATCAAGAGGCGAGAAGCTAAAGCATAGAAGTGAGAAGCTGTTTTACAGATATAGGGTCGCTTCCAGTTGTAGGGGCCGGGCATGCATACGCATTTGTATTTATTCCGCTACAGAAAATTAGATCGCGGCAGGGGTTGTAGGGCGAGGCCACAGTCCTGTTTGAGGATCCTTCGCAGCACAAGGATGACGCACCTGAAAGTCCCCCTTTTCTAAAGGGGGATTTAGGGGGATTTTCCCTTCCTGTCCGGCCAATATCCACTAGGGTAATGGCATTTATCTTAAATCCCCCCGGCCTCCTTTTCCAAGGGGGGGGCTAGAAATGCTCCTTTTTCAAAGGGGGAAGCCAGAAAGGCCTCTTTGTCAAAAGAGAAGTTCAGATAATATCCTTTTCCAAGGAGAAGAAAAAACATATTATTTATACCTTGCATAGCGAGGCATTATGTTATATAATGGTCGCATGATGGAGCTGACCAATCCGTTGATCCAGATCAAAAAAGGCGCCCTTGATTTTTGCGTGCTGGCGCTCATCGCCCGGGGTGAAAGCTACGGCTATGAGATCGTAAAAACCCTGGGCGAACAAGGCCTTGCCACCTCCGAGGGAACGGTTTACCCTTTACTGGCCAGGTTGCAGAAGGAGGGACTGGTCACGTCATCCTGGCGGCAAATGGATGAAGGGAACCCCCGGAAATATTACTGGATTACCGCAAAGGG
>JAAZHP010000191.1 GCA_012510625.1 Bacillota bacterium | reverse complement strand
GGAATCGCACGAGGTGAAAGAAAACAGCCGGGAGATGCTCATAGACTGGCTCAGCGTGGGGCTGGATCCCGAGCAGGCCGTACTTTTTCGCCAGTCGCGGGTGAAGGAGCATGCCGAGCTATTCCTGCTCCTGGCGATGATTACGCCCATTGCCTGGCTGGAGCGCTGTCCCACTTTCAAAGAGCAGCTCCGCGAACTTGAGGGCAAAGAAATTAACAATTACGGCTTTCTGGGCTACCCCCTGCTGCAGGCTGCGGACATCCTCGCCTACCGGGCCGATGCGGTCCCCGTGGGCGAAGACCAGCTGCCGCACCTGGAGATCACCCGTGCGGTGGCCCGCCGCTTCAACCATCTCTACGGAAAGATTCTGCCGGAGCCGGAGCCGCTGCTGGGGCAATTTGCTCTGCTGCCGGGAATTGACAGCCGCAAGATGAGCAAAAGCTATGACAACTATATTGCGCTTTCCGATCCCCCGGAAACAATCAAGAAAAAGGTGAGCATGATGATCACCGATCCGCAGCGGGAACGGCGGCGCGACCCGGGCCGCCCCGAGGTCTGCACCGCCTATCGCTTCCAGGAGATCTTTAATCCTCCCGAGCTGTCGCGAATTGAGTCAGCCTGCCGGACAGCAGAGATCGGCTGTGTTCAGTGTAAAGAACTTCTGGGGCGCAAGCTAATTGAATTTATGGCCCCGATCCACGAAAAGCGGCGGGAGCTCGAGGAGAAACCCGGACACCTTGAAGAGATCCTGCACAGCGGCGAAGAGAAGGCCAGGAAGGAAGCCTCCGCCACTCTCGAAGCGGTCCGCGAGGCGATGAAACTCTGATGCCGCAGCAGCCTTCCTGCACCATCAAGCTGCCCGTTTTTGAAGGGCCCTTCGATCTTCTCTTTCACCTCGTGAAAAAGGCGGAGCTCGATATCTGGTCTGTTTCCATCGCTTCGATTACGGAGCAGTATCTCGCCTACTTGAAGTCAATGCGGGAGCTAAACCTCGATATCGCCAGCGAATTCCTGGTCATGGCGGCGACACTTTTGCGTTTGAAATCGAAGATGCTGCTGCCCCGGCTGCCCCGGACCGGCGAAGAGGAAGAAGAGGATGAAGAGGCGCTCTTTCAGATTAACAGCCCCGAGGAGCTCTTTGAACGGCTTGAAGAATACCGCCGGTTCAAGGAGGCTGCCGGTTTTTTGGGCAAGCTTGCTGAAGAGCAGCAGAAGATATATCTCCGCTCTGCCGGAAGTAAAATTGTGATCATACCACAAAAACAGATGCAGCAGACCTATTATACTTACTGGGAGGGAGCCCAGCTTCTCGGCGAGATTATTAACCGTATCGAGGCCGCCGCGGCGGCTCGCTCAATCCCGCCGGTGATCGATTTGCTTGACGATCTACCGGTGAGCGATCGGAGCGCCTATATCTGCCATTTACTTGAGCGTAGCGGAAGCACTCTTCCCCTCAGCGCTTTTCTCAAGCAGAAAGGGCTCTGGGAGCTGCTGGTTACGTTCATTTCTTTACTGGAGCTGACCCGCCTGCGTAAAGTAATCCTGCTGCAGGAGCGTCATTTCGGGCCCATCCTGGTCCGGCTGGCAAAGGAGAATAGCCGTGGAACGCGAACAACACAAAGCGCTGATTGAAGCAATCCTTTTCCTGAAAGAAGAACCGGTCAGGGCGGCGCAGCTGGCTGCCGTCCTGGAGATCCCGATCGGCGAGGTGCGCAGCCTGCTCTCAGAACTGCAGCAGGAGTTCGTCTCGCAGCAGCGCGGCCTGCGCATCTTCGAGATTGCCGGGGGGTACCAGATGGGTACCGCGGCGGAGCTGGCGCCTTATATCGAAAAGGCCTTCGGTGAAAAAGAATCCGGCAGTCTCTCACCAGCCGCCCTTGAGACCCTGGCCATTATTGCCTACAAGCAGCCGCTGACCCGCGTGGAAATCGAAGCTGTGCGCGGTGTCCGCTGTGAACATATCCTCGACAATCTGCTGAAGCGCAAGCTGATTTGCATCAGCGGGCGCAAGGAAGGGCCGGGCCGCCCCCTTATCTACAAAACCACTCCCGATTTTTTAAAGTTTTTCGGTTTGAAAAGCCTGGACGAACTGCCGCCCCTGGAGCAGTAACCTCATCATAAGCCTTGATATCCCTCTCTTTTCATGCCGCACTCCTTTATGACCCTGCAATGCGTTTTTTTCCCATAAAAGGGTAAAGTATAAAAGATCAAGGAATTTTAGCAGGGGAGAGTGTGCATGGCCTGGTGGGCCTGGCTGCTGTTCTTCTTAATCTTTGTGTTGATCCTGATGGGATTGATCTTGCTCCTGCCGCTGCGCATATTTGTCCGCTACCTTAGAGAAAATAAAAAAGATCAAATCAGCCTGCGGATAAAGCTGGGATTCTCTGTACTGCGTCTTGAAATATTGAAGAGAGCCGCCGATGAGAATTTCACCTGGCATCTAAAAGTGGGGCGGATAAGGATACCGGCCGCTTTCTTGAAAAAGCTGGCCAGTATAATAGAGAAACCCGGCCCGGCGGGCTGTCAGGCGGAAAAGAGCCGGGGCAACGATTTAGATATATTAAAAGCGGCCGGGCTTTTAACGGTTTGCCGGCAGGCCAGGCCTTTATTGAAAAAGGTCACCTTATCCCATTTTGACCTTGAACTTTCCTGGGGATGGGATGATCCGGCCCTGACCGGGCTGGCTGCGGGCGGATGCTGGGCTTTTGGAGGTATTCTAACCGGGCTGCTCCAGGAATTATTTTCGGTTACGGCAAAACCCCGGTTGCGGCTGGTGCCCCTGTTCAGGCCGGCAGAGCTGCGGCTGCACTTGGAAGGAGAGGCGGGGTTCTCACTTTTTTGGTTCTTAAAGTTGCGGCATGTGGTGAAAAAAATAGGAGGTGCGGGCAGTGGAACATCATCCCATTGAGAGTCTCATGAAAACAGCCATGGAGAATTTGAAAGAGATGGTTGATGTAAACAAGATCGTAGGAGATGCCGTAGAAACACCGGACGGCAGCGTGATCATCCCCATTTCCAGGGTATCGTTCGGCTTTGCCGCCGGGGGAACTGAATTTGAGCAGCAGAATGGCAGCGGCAACCAAAATCATAACCAGGCAGAACTGCCCTTCGGCGGGGGCAGCGGTGGCGGTGTTTCCGTGCAGCCGGTTGCCTTTCTGGTAGCGGGACAGGGGCAGGTTCGCCTCCTGCCGGTGGATCGCAATGCCATGCTCGACCGGCTCATCGACGTGGCTCCCCAGGTGATTGACCAGCTCCAGGAGATTTTTAACCGGCGCGGCGAGCGCCGCAGCTCCAGGGTGGAGGATGCAAACAGCGGGCGCTACAGGTAATAGCGGCGCTTGCGGTGTAAAACATAAAATTAATCCCGCGGGAATAATTATGAACGATAACGGTTCATCTATTTCCGCCGGGAGCGAGAGCGATGAAAAAGTTACCGCGGGCCATCTTTATAGCAGCTTTTCTGCTAACACTTTTCTGTTCCTTTCCGGCAGCGGCAGAAGAGCCGGAGGTCAGCGCCCTGGCGGCGGTATTGATGGACCGGGAAAGCGGGAGGATCCTTTGGGCCAAGGATGAGCACCGGCGCCTGCCCATCGCTTCGACGACCAAGATAATGACTGCCTTGCTGGCCCTGGAGCACGGCTGTGAAGAGGATTTGATCACAGTGAGCAAGGCGGCGGCATCAACTGAGGGTTCTTCCATCTGGCTGGATGAGGGCGAGAAGAAGACACTGGAAGAGTTGATCTACGGCCTGATGCTCCGCTCGGGCAATGATGCCGCCGTGGCCATTGCCGAGCATATCGGGGGAACAGAGAAGAACTTTGTTCTCATGATGAACAGGAAAGCCGCAGACCTCGGGGCCACGAATACCCTTTTTGCCAATCCTCATGGCCTGCCGGACGGCCCCCAGTATAGCACCGCATCTGATCTGGGCTTGATCGCCTGCCGGGCATTGGAAAATGAACGCTTCCGCCAGATTATCGCCACTCCCACATGGACAATTAGCTGGCCCGGGCGCCCCTGGGACCGGGCCATGGCCAACCAGAACCGGCTGCTGGAGCTCTACCCCGGAGGCGACGGCGTTAAAACAGGCTGGACCAGGGCGGCGGGCCGCTGCTTTGTCGGCTCCGCCACCCGGGAGGGATGGCAGCTGGTCTGTGTTGTGTTGAACGCGCCGCAAATGTGGGAAGATGCCATCCTCCTGCTGGATTACGGATTTGAAAATTACAGGCGCCAAAAAATAATGTGCCGGAACCAGGTTCTCTGCACCGCTCCTGTGTCCAAAGGAACAAGCAGGGTTGATGTGGCTGTAAAAGAGGATCTTCACCTGCCGCTGCTGCCGGGCGAAGAAAAGTCGCTGCACTGCCGGATTGTGCTGGATGAGACAATTAGGGCTCCCCTGGCGGAGGGAGTGAAAATAGGCGAAGCAGAGATTTACCTGGGAAATGAGCTTCTGGCACGGGCCGGCCTTTGTTCAGGCCATGCCGTGGGCAAAAGGGGGCCCTTAAGTTACTGCCGGGAGCTAATCGGCTACCTGCTTCGCGGGGAGGTGGGAGATTGATCGGGTATCTCTGGGCGGCCTTGATCTGCATATCGGTTTTAACCGCAGCCTTGCGCGGGGATATGGCCGTTATTACGCCGGGAATTTTTTCAGCGGCGGAAAGCGGCGTGAAGGTGGCCTTTGGGCTTATCGGAACAATGACTTTTTGGCTGGGCATAATGAAATTGATTGAATCTTCAGGAATGATGGAGTTGCTTAACAGGCTGCTCCGCCCCCTGGCGCGGCTCATATTTCCCCGCCTGCCGGCCGGGCATCCGGCGATGAATGCCATATTGATGAACCTGAGCGCAAATGTTCTCGGACTGGGCAATGCGGCCACCCCTTTTGGGATCAAGGCCATGGAGGAGATGCAGAGAATAAACCCTCTAGGCGAAACGGCTTCCGACGAGATGTGCACATTCCTGGTCATCAACACCTCCAGCATCACCTTGATTCCCACAACAGTGATGGCCCTGCGGGCGGCGGCCGGAGCTGCAAATCCGGCCGATATCCTGGGCGCCACGATTATAGCTACCTTCTCTTCAACAACGGTAGCGTTGTGTGCCGATCGGCTGCTGCGCAAGAAGGTTAAAAGAAAATGATGGGCCGGGTAATTGATTTTCTGGCGGTCTGGTTGATTCCGTTACTGATAGTCGCGGCGATTGCCGGTTCTCTCTGGCGGCGGGTAGATATATTTGACCGCTTTATTGAGGGGGCCAAGGAAGGATTTACCATTTCGATCCGCTTGATTCCCTATCTTGTAGCGATGCTGGTGGCGATCACCCTCTTTCAGGAATCGGGGGCCATGGAGGTCGTGAAAAGCTGCCTGGATCCCCTTCTAAACCGGTTCAGGGTTCCTTCCGAAGTGCTGCCCCTGGCGATTATGCGCCCGCTTTCCGGAAGCGCCTCCCTGGCAATCCTGGCCGATATCCTGGAGCGGCAAGGAGCCGACTCCCTAATCGGGAGGATCGCTTCGACCATGATGGGGAGCACCGAAACAACATTTTATGTTCTCACCGTTTATTTCGGAGCAGCCGGGGTTTATCGCATCCGTCATGCCCTGGCTACAGGGCTGCTGGCGGACCTCTGCAGTTTTATAGCGGCAATTGCCCTCTGCCAGATTGTATTTGGCTAGTCCTGGAGGCGCTGTTATTTTGATGGAACAGCTTGTTGTGGTTGGCGGCGGCTGGGCCGGTTGTGCGGCGGCCCTGGCGGCGGCTAAGAAAGGTTTGCCGGTAACGCTGGTCGAGCGAACGGACCGCCTGCTCGCATCGGGTCTGGTAGGGGGAATCATGCGCAATAACGGGCGCTATACCGCCGCCGAAGAGCTGAAGTTGATGGGGGCGGGCGAGCTCATTGCGATTACCGACGCTGCGGCGCGGCATCGGGACATTGATTTCCCCGGGCACCGGCATGCCTCTCTCTACGATGTGGAGAAGGTGGAGCTCCCGGTGGAGCGCCTGCTTCTTCAATACGGAGTCAGGCTGCTGAAGCAGTGCCGGGCTGTCGACGTGGTTGCCGGGAACGGAAAGATCGAGGCAGTGAAGGTATTGCAGAGAGATGGGGGAGAAATGCTTCTCCGGGGGAGGGCATTTGTAGATGCCAGCGGCACAGCCGGTCCGGCCGGCAACTGCAACCGTTTTGGCAACGGCTGTGCCATGTGCATCTACCGCTGTCCCAGCTTCGGCCCGCGGGTAAGCATTGCCGTCAAGGCGGGGGCCGTAGAGACGGCCATTATAAGGCGGGCCGGCACGCCCGGCTACTTCAGCGGCTCCTGCGAACTTGAACCGACTTCGCTGGCCGGATGGCTGCGGGAGGAGGTCAGGGAAAAAGGGCTGGTGATCATACCTTTGCCGCCCGAAGCGCTCGCCTCGCAAAGCAACGTGTCGGTACAGATTAAGGCCTGCCGCCAGTACAGCTCCGAGGCGTATGCCAACAATCTCATCCTGCTGGACACCGGGGCTATAAAATTAATGGTGCCATACATGCCCCTCTCCATCCTGCGCCGCCTGGAGGGATTTGAAGAGGCTGTATTCCGCGATCCCCTGGTAGGGAGCAGGGGCAACTCCATTCGCTTCAGCGGACTGATCGAGCGAGACCGGCGGCTGCTGGTCCCTCCGCTGGAGAACCTCTTCGTGGCCGGCGAAAGGGCCGGCTTGAGCCTGGGCCATACCGAGGCCATTGTCACCGGGACCCTGGCCGGATACAATGCCTGGCGCCTCTGCAGTGGCGAGGAGCCGGTGGAGCTGCCGCGCGGCTGCGTATGCGGAGAGCTAATTGCCCTGACCGGCCTAAAAGCGGGACGGGGAGAAAAGTATGAGATTGTCTACAGCCTTTCAGGAGGGCCGCTCTGGGAACATCTGCAGCGGCATAATCTATACAGCATTAATCCCGGCGAGATTAAGCGGCGGCTTGACAGCTTTGGCCTACTGGAACTGTTTGCGGCCGGCTCCCTCCCGTGAGACCATGTAATTAGGT
>JAAZHP010000190.1 GCA_012510625.1 Bacillota bacterium | reverse complement strand
TCGTTGATCCCGTCCCCGGTCATGGCCACCACCTCGCCGCGCTCCTTGAGGGCGCGGACAATGCGCAGCTTGTGCAGGGGGCTGACCCGGGCAAAAACCTGCACCCGGTCGATGAGCTGCCGCAGCTTCCGGTCGTCGAGCCTATTGAGCTCCTGCCCCAGCAGCACCTTGCCGCCCGGTTGAAGAATTTCAAGGCGGCGGGCCACCGCTTCGGCGGTGGAGCGGTGGTCGCCGGTAATCATGACCACGCGGATGCCGGCACGCCGGCAGAGGCGGATCGCAGGGAGGACTTCGGGACGCGGCGGATCTTCAATCCCAAAGAGTCCCACCCAGACCAGGTCACGCTCCACCCTTTCCGCATCACTTTCCGGGAGCTCCACAGGGGCGCCGGCCGGATCTGACCGTGCCGGCCGCTTCTCCGGGGGCAGCTCCCGGAAGGCAACCGCCAGGGGACGCAGCGCCAGACCGGCCATGATCTCGAGCTGAGCCAGCAGCTCCCGCCGCTTGGCTGCGCTCAAGGGCGCAATTCTATTTCCTTCCATACTGTAGCAGCGGCAGCGATCGAGCACAATTTCCGGCGCCCCCTTTAGCAGGAGCCGGCGGCTGCCGCGCCGGCCGCGCTGGATCACGCTCATCATCTTCCGCTCCGGAGAAAAGGGATACTCTTTCTCCCGCAGGCTCCGGTCGGGCTTTACCCCGGCAGCAAAAGCGGCTTCGAGAAGAGCGGTCTCGGTGGGGTCGCCTTTAAATGAATCGCCTTCGCGATAGGCGTTGTTGCACTGCGCGGCAATTAAAAGCGAGAAGGCCAGCGGCTCGCCGGAATGCAATTGCGCTTTTCTCCAGCTGCCGCCCTCCTCTTTAACCATAAAGCTCCCCGATTCATACTTGTAGTGGCGGCCGCCGGCATAAATCCGGTTTACACTCATCCTGTTTTCGGTAAGGGTCCCTGTCTTGTCGGAGCAGATCACGGTGGCCGAGCCCAGTGTTTCCACTGCCGGAAGGCGCCGGACAATGGCCTTCCGGCGGATCATTCGCTGCACCCCCAGGGCCAGGGATACGGTAACAATAGCCGGCAGCCCCTCGGGGATGGCGGCGACGGCCAGGCTTACACCGGCCATGAACATGGAGTAAGGCGGCTCGCCCCGGATCAGCCCGATGAGGGTTATCCCCGCGCAGATAGCCAGGCAGCCCCAAACCAGGATCTTGCCAAGATGGGCCAGCCGCGCCTGCAGGGGGGTGGCGCCGCGATCCGCCTCCTTGATCATATGGGCGATGCGGCCGATCTCTGTATTCATACCCGTAGCCACGGCCACGCCCAGCCCCCGCCCCGCCAGCACCTCGGTGCCGCTAAAAGCAATGTTCCCGGCATCGCCGGGAGAAGCTGCAGGAAAGGGAAGAGCGCCGGCCTTTTTGAAGACGGCAACCGATTCCCCGGTCAACGGCGCTTCATTGACCGTGAGGGTCTGCGCCTCAAGCAAACGCAGATCGGCGCAGACCCTGTCGCCCGCCTCGAGGAGCACCAGGTCGCCGGGAACAACATCCGCGGCGGCGACAAGCTGCTGCCGCCCATCCCGCAGCACCCGGGCCCGCGGGGCGGCCAGTTTTTGCAGTGCTTCCAGGGAGCGCTCCGCGCGGTATTCCTGGATCAGGCCCAGAAAGGCATTGAGCAGCACGATTACCAGTATGGTCAGGGCATCTGATATTTCCCCCAGCAGCGCCGCCAGCAGAGTGGCCCCCAGCAGCACCAGGACCATGAAGTCTTTAAACTGGTTTAAAAAAAGCAGCGGCAGGGAGACGCGGGAGGCTGCAGCCAGGAGATTTTCGCCCCAGCGGCGGCGCCGCTTCTCCACTTCTTTCTCCGCCAATCCGCTGCCGGGGTCCGTTCCCAACCTGCGGCACAGCTCGCCGGAGTTCAGGGTAGTCCACTGGGAAAACACAGCGGGCCTCCTTTCGGCAGGCAATTTCTACATTGTTATGCCTCCGGAAGCGCGCTGATGACTTCTTCAACCGGGCTGTCTATCCGTAATTGTAAAAGCCGCGCCCTTTTTTCCGCCCCCACTCTCCCCGGACATATTTTTCAACCACTGCCGGAGAAGGCTTATCGGCGGGATCGCCGGTCTCCCGGTAGCGCTCCATGGCGATGTGATAGCTCAGATCAATGCCGGTCAGGTCCATCAGGGTAAAGGGTCCCATGGGGTGCCCCAGGGCATTCACCACGGCGCTGTCAATATCCTCGGCGGAGGCGACACCGGTGTCCAGCAGGAAGAGAGCTTCATCCATTATCCGGCGCAGGATCCGGTTGACCAGGAAGCCGTAAATCTCCTTGTGCAGCAGCACCGGCTTCTTACCCATCTTGAGGGCCAGGTCCATCGCCGCTTTGGCGGTCTCTTCCGCCGTATGCGGCCCCTTGACCACCTCAACGCACTTCATGACCAGGGCGGGATTGAAAAAATGCATGTTGCAGACAAGGGCGGGACGGCCGGTCTCAGGAGCCAGCAGGGAACTGACAAAGAATGAGCTGTTCGTGGCCAGAATAGTATGCGGAGGGCAAAGCTGATCCAGCCGGCGGAAAAGCTCTTTTTTTAAGTCCAGCTTCTCCGTTACCGCCTCAATCACAAAATCTGCCTCCCTGACCCCCTCTTCCAGGCTGTCAAGGAAGCGCAGCCGCGCCTCCGCCTGGCGGGCGCTCTCTTCAGAAAGTTTCCCCTTGGCCACCCGCTCGGGGAGATATTTTTTCATAAAAGACTCCGCTTTCTGGAGCTGTTCCGGGCTGACATCGATACAGCTCGTCTCCAGGCCGGCCAGGGCGCAGCATATGGAAATCTGGTGCCCCATGTTTCCCGCTCCGACAACGGCAACCCGCTTAATCTCAACGGTCATTTAATAACCCTCCCCTTCAGTATTTATTTTTGTTAATTATAACATATTTCAATAATTTCAGATTATAACATTAGGCAGGACGCAGGAAATCAGAAGCAAAGGTGTGTAAAACCGCGTAACCGTCTCAACAGAACGGGCTTCACACCCACCCACAATCCGCGCGGCAGCCATATTTGATTCAGACCTAGGAGGCTGTCCCAAAAAGTTGTAGGTGCCGGGCATGCCCGGCCCGAAGCCAGGCTGGTTGAGTATCCAACCGTCGTGTTTAACATTGCCATCACCTCGGGCAACGAATGCCTCGCCGGCCGGTAAGCTATAGGCCTTTTTGCCTTAAACGCGGTATTTGTACTGTTCCCGTCACTGGTTTGGGCGGCTCATGAGCCGCCCCTACAACCGGGGATGAAATGGTAGGGGCGGGCTTCCACGCCCGCCCGCCAGTTTCGTCCCCGTTTGCACGGGATGCTCCCCCCTTTGAAAAAGGGGGGCCGGGGGGATTTTAAAAAAGCTGCGCCGCTGAATTTAAAGCTGGACTCCCCCTTGTGGTAATAGCAGAGAAGTGTATACTGTAACTAAGCAAATCTGGGGAGGGGCAGGCAGGTGACCTTTGATACTTTAACTATGATAGCCGTGGCCGGGGAGCTGCAGGAGCTGGCGGGAGCCCGGGTGCAGCGTGTTATCCAGCCGTCGCGCGAAGAAATAGTTCTCTCGCTCTATCATTGCGGAGAAGAGCACAGCCTGCTGCTCTCTGCCCACCCCCATTATGCAAGGGTTCACCTGACCCGGCAGCGCTGCCGCCGCCCGGAGCAGCCTCCACCCTTCTGCATGCTCCTGCGTAAATATCTTACCGGCGCCCAGATCGGAGCCTTTTCCCAGCCTCACCTGGAACGCATCCTTATCCTGCGCTTCGAGGAGCACGAAGGGATGCCTGCAGTAAAGCTGATCGCCGAGATCATGGGACGGCGGAGCAACATTGTGCTCGTTGACGGGAAAGGCATAATCCTGGGTGCGATTAAAACCGCCACCCTTGAGCAGAATCCACGGCGCGCAGTCATGCCGGGTCTGCCCTACGCAGAGGTCCCGCCGCAGCGCAAGCTGGACCCTACGGCAGTGGAAAGGGATTCGCTGAGCAAGGCCATGCTGCCTCTGCTGGTACAGGGAATGATCCCGGAAGAAGCGCTGCTGAAAGCAGTATGCGGCATCAGCCCCCTGGCCGCCAGGGAAGCGGTTTACCGCAGCAGCTGGAATGATGAAGCGCCCATGGGCTCCATCGAGCGGCTCAGCAGCGTGCTGAGAGAACTTTTCAGCGGCAGCGGCGCGGAGGGAGCTTTCCTGATCCCGGAATTGAATATCTACGCCCCCTACCCCTTGACGCATATTCAACATTCGCCCATGCAAAGATTTTCGCAGATGAACGAACTGCTGGACCGTTTTTACGCAAAGCTGGCCCGGGCGGAGGAAAAAGAGAAGCTGCAGGGGCAGCTCCGCTCAAGGGTAAACCGCCGGAAATCGCGCCTGGAGCAGAAGCTGGAAGGGCTGGAAAAAGAACTGCGGCAAGCCGGGGAGGCGGATCGCTACCGCATCTACGGGGAGACGCTGCTCACCTATGGCGCCATGGTTGACCGGGGAGCGGCGGAGGCCACTTTGCCCCATCTCTACCAGCCGGAGGAAAGGATTACCATTCCGCTGGACCCATCCCTTAACGCCGCCGGCAATGCCCGGAAATATTTTCGCCGCTACCGCAAAGTCAGCAACAGCCGGAAGCACCTTAAAGGACAGATCAGCATGATTCATGACGAGCTTGCCTACTGCCGGGAGCTTCTCTATGCCATTGAGCAGGGCAATCTCTCCTCTCTCGCCGAAATCCGCGAGGAGCTGGTGGAGTCCGGATATATGAAGCCTCATCCCAAAGAAAGCCTGAGGCGTAAAAAGAAGCAGCGCAGGGAGAAACCCCGGCCCCTTTCTTTTAAAGCCTCCTCGGGAAACACCATCCTGGTGGGGCTGAACAATCGCCAAAATGATTACCTGACTTTCAAGATAGCAGCCGGCCGCGACACCTGGCTGCACGTGCAGGGCCTGCCTGGAAGCCACGTGATAATCAAGGGTGCTTCGGAAACGGCCGCGGAAAGTGACCTGGAGGAAGCGGCGCTGCTGGCGGCTTATTACAGCCGCGGCCGGGATCTGCCGGCCGTGGCTGTAGATTACACGGAGGTGCGCCACCTGCGGCGCGCCCCCGGGGGGAAACCGGGATTTGTCCTCTACAACCGCTATCAAACCATAACCGTAAACCCGCGCGGCGAGAAGCTAAAGCAGCTCCTGCAGCAGCACATACCGGAAAATTAGAGGCCGGAAGCCAGAGGTCAGAGGTCAAATCGCTGCAAAGAACGAGTGTGGAATTCCGGCGGGCGGGCGCGGAAGCCCGTCCCCACACGTTTGTTTCGCCAGGTTTCTAGGGGCGGCTCATGAGCCGCCCGTGGGACAAAAGGGACGTACCTGTTTGTCCCATTTTAATAGAAGCGCCTGAAGGGCCTGCCCTTGGTTCAGCCGGAGCGATAGCGCTCCCGCAGCAGGCGCAGGCCGGCCCGGAAGTCAGGCGGCAGGGGAGCACTAAAATCCAGCCGCTCTCCGCTGCGAGGGTGGATAAAGGAAATGCGGCGGGCGTGAAGCGCCTGCCCGTTTCGCAGAGACGGCGGCAAATCGGGAGTGCAGCCGGGCCCGTAAAGGGGATCGCCGGCAACGGGATGCTTGATAAAATTCAGATGAACGCGCACCTGGTGAGTGCGGCCGGTCTCAAGCCTGACCTGGAGCAGGCTAAAAGGGCCGAGTATGGCTATGACGCGGTAACGGCTGACCGCCTCTCTCCCTCCGGGGACCACCGCCATGCGCCGGCGGTGACGGGGATGGCGGCCTACCGGAGCCTCGATTTTTCCCTCCGGGGGGCTGACCCTTCCAAAAACCAGGGCGATATATTCCCGCCGCACGGTTCGCGCCCGCAGCTGCGCCGCAAGGGAGGCATGACTGAAATCATTTTTCGCAGCCAGCAGCAGCCCGGTCGTATCCTTGTCCAGGCGGTGCACGACTCCGGGACGATCCGGCCCGCCTGCAGTGGAAAGGCTTTCGCAATGATAGAGCAGCGCATTGACCAGGGTACCGCTGTCGTGGCCCGGAGCAGGATGGACGACCATCCCCCTGGGCTTGTTTATTACCAGGAGATCATCATCTTCATATACAATATCCAGCGGGAGCCGCTCCGGCAGGGGCCGCAGCGGCCGCGGCTCCGGAAGATGCACCGCAACGGTGTCACCCGACTGCAGGCGGTAGTTCTTGTCGGCGCAGGGCAGGCCGTTTACCTTAACCGCTCCCTTGGCTATCAGCTTCTGCGCCTGGCTGCGGGAAAGGCCGGAACCCGCACCGGCCAGGAAGAGATCGAGGCGCTGTCCCGCGTCCGTCATGCCGGCGGTATACTCCAATCTTTCCGCCAACTGTCCACCTCTCATTTAAATTAAAGAACAGCGCCGGCCAGGCGCTATTTTCGCGAAGCGCTTCTGCTCTTAGCCGGCGAGAGGGAGAAAAGATAAAGCATTATCGCCAGGGAGAGGATGGTCAGTCCCAGGCTGAACAGCTGAGCCAGGGTCAATCCCATCCAGACGATCGCCTCTTCACGGAAAAATTCGGTAGTAAAACGAAGAATCCCGTATAAGGCACAGAGGGCAATAAGGCTGAATCCGTCATAGAAGCGGAAGCGCTGCAGCAATTTTAGAATAATAAAAATGATCAGGCCCCCGGCGGCGGCATAGAGCTGAACCGGGTGGCGGGGAAGATCGTCCACGGCAGGTATGGCTATCGCCCAGGGAAGAGGGCTGACCCGGCCATAACAGCAGCCGTTCAAGAAGCAGCCAATCCGGCCGAAGGCATAGCTGAGAATAAGATAGGGCGCAGCCAGCTCCGTAAACTTGAAGAAGCTGATTTTCCGCCAGCGGCACCAGAGCAAGACAGCGAGAATACCGCCCAGGAAAGCGCCGTAAAAGGTCAAACCTTCAAAACGGGCAAAGAATATTTCCGCCCAGCGGCCCCGGTAATATTCCCAGTTTAAGAGGACATAAAGAATCCGCGAGCCCAGCAATCCCCCGATCACCGCAACAATGATCGCCTCAAGGGTATGGTCGGGGCTGATTTTCCAGCGGGAGGATTCCCGGGACATTAAGATGGCGGTAACGAGGACGGCCAGTGAAATCATCGCCCCGTAAGAGTAAACCGGCAAATTGCCAATATGAAAGAGAATCCGGTGCATCTGCTCATCTCCCCTTACTATTAATCAGGCTGCTGCGGGCGGCTCTCCAGGGTTGGAGTGATCCGCCAGAAAGCGAACAGAAATAAAATCACCCCGAGGACAATGGCAGTATCGGCCAGGTTGAATACCGGCGGGAAAAACTTGATGTCGATAAAATCAACCACGGTGGTGTTGCGCACCCGGTCGATAAAGTTACCCAGGGCTCCGCCCAGCTGCAGCGCCAGGCCCAGCCGCAGGAGCCTGTAGCCGGCCGGGAGAATCCGGTAATAATAGATGATCATGCCCATGACAAACAGGGTGACGATAATAAAGAAAAGGGTCCGGTAGGGGAACATTCCGAATGCCGCTCCGGGATTCCGGACATAAGTGATGGCCAGGAAATTATCGATTAAGGGGATCGACTGGCCCACTTCCATTTTCGAGGCCACCAGATACTTGGTAAACTGGTCCACGGCCACAATGGCAACCACAATTAAAAAAAAGCGCAATCCATTCCCCCCCGGCACTTCGTACCTGAGTGCTATTTTATCACAGCAGCGCCGGGGAAAACAAGCCAGCCGGGGCGCCGCTAATCGGGAAGCTGGCTGCGGTGATCCTCGTTTGTCAGGCTGTCGACCTCCTCAACCAGGCCGGTTTCCTCATCCTCGAGAGCATCTTCAAAAATCCGGGGACGCTTGTTGTGCCGCGCCACCTCCTGCCAGAAATCTTCGCTGTCAAATCCCGGATCACCGGAGAACCCGGTCCGGGTAAAGGGATGGCGCAGCAGCTCCTCTTCAACCGGGCGGCGGCCGGCGTCTGCGGCGGCCCGCTCTTCATATTCCCGGCATTGGAGGCAGAGGGGTGCTTCCGGGACCGCTTCAAGCCTGGCTGCAGAGATCATCTCGCCGCAGCGGAGGCAGATCCCGTAAGTGCCGGCCTCGATCCGCGCCAGCGCCTCCTCGACCTGGCGCAGCTGGCTGAAGCGGAGCTCTCTGAGAGAGAGGTCTTTGCTCCGTTCAAAGTTTTCCGTGCCCAAATCGGCGGGATGGTTGTCGGCAAAGGACAGATCGGTAACGCTCTCGCGCATGCCGATTCCCCACGCCCGGGAAGGGTTTTCTCCAAGTTGTTCAAGCAGCTGCCGCCGCGCCTCTCTCAAGGCAGCGGCATGTTTTTCCCAGTTACCGGCCATCTCATCCTCTCATCCTTTCAATTGTTCGTTGACAATCCTGACCAGTTCAGCAATGAAATCACCAATGAGCGGCAAGTTCAGGAGGACCAGGCGCTGCATGATGTAAACCAGCAGGGCCGCCAGCAGTGTCGCTCCCACCGCGAATCCCAGGCCGCGGGCTATTCCGCCGGTGAAATTGACCAGGATGTAGCGCCGGGGATTGTTCAGCAGGCTGATATATTCAGCCATGTTGAACCGCTCCAGATCCTGTGACAGGCGGGCCAGGCGGATAATCAGGCGCCGCTGGAGCCGCCCCTGCCGGCGGCGCCCGTCGTTCTCTGACCGGGTTTTATCACTCAACAGTATTGCCTCCCTGTTCAATCATATATTTTCCCACGGAAGCAAAAAAATTGCCGCCGCCTCATGAGGGCACTCTTCCCATGCAGCGGCGGCTCATGCAGGAAAGCGGGGCTGCTGCTTTAATCTAGACGAATAAAACCATTTTCCGCTTAGCCGGGTCTAATAGATGAGAATGGCGGGCCATAAAGGGGTGAGAAATTGTATCAGGGAACAGAGAGCCTGGTAAAGAAGGCGCGCCTGGGCAATGACGAGGCCTTTTATGAACTGATTAAGCAGCGCAAGGAATTATTGTACAGGACGGCCTACGCCTATGTAAAGAACCGGGATGATGCCCTGGATATCGTCAGCGATACTGTTTACAAGGCTTACCGCTCTTTGCGGAAGCTTAAAAAGCCGTCCTTGTTCAACACCTGGCTGACCAGGATCTTGATCAACTGCAGCCTGGACCACCTTCACAGGCGGAAGCGAGCAATTCCCGTCAAGGAGCTGGCCCACGTTCCGGTGCAAGCAAGAGAATCTTCTGAGAAGCTCGACCTGTACCGGGCCATAGATAAACTGGATGACAGGTGCCGCACGGTCATCATTTTGAAATACTTTCACGACCTGACCATTAGAGAAGTTGCCGAAATAATGCAATGTCCCCAGGGCACCGTCAAGACCTATCTGCATAAGGCGCTGAACAGCCTGAGAATTGAATTGAAGGAGGACTGGCTGAATGACTAGGGAGATTTCTGCCCTTAAGGAAGAATATGACAGCATCCCCATTCCCCCGGAGCTGGATCGCCATATCGAGCTGGCCATCCGCAGAGGAAGAAGGGCCAGGGATAAAGGCCGCCTCTTCAGATCCCTGGCCGCCGCGATCATTTTCCTGTTCTTTGGTTTCACCCTTTGCGTTAACCTATCGCCGGCTTTCGCCGCCTACTTTGCTGACATGGGCCTGGAGTCTTTGGTAAAGCTGTTCAGCTTTGATCAAGGCCTTGCCAATATAATCAAGCGCGGTTTCAGCCGGCTCCCTTCGCACTCTGTTACAGACAAAGGAATAACGCTAACTGTGGAGAGCACAGTCTACGATGGCCGGAAGCTTATTCTTGCCATAAAGATTGAATCTAACCTGGAGCTGGATAGCATCTGGTTAAAAGATCCACGCTTGCGCGGTTTTTCCGGGATAACAAAAACAAGCTGGGCCGGGCCTGATACCGGGGAAAACTCCCGTGTTTACTGGCAGTTCCTGGAGTATGAAATTAATACGGGAGAGCTGCAGGATGAGCTATTCTTCGAGTGCACGGAGATTGATATAGGCTGCTCTACCCCCGAAGGATATAAGCGCGAAACCATATCGGGATACTGGTCTATAGCTTTAAGCCCGGACAGTGACCTGGCGGAATATGAACCCATAGAAATAATGGTCAATAAAACGGTATCAATGGGCGAGATACAGTTCACTGTTGAGTCTGTAGATATATATCCCACAGTAATTGATGTTAAGATTAGCCTGGATCAGAAAAATCCCGTGAGGGTTGCAGGTTTTTATAACCCGCGGCTCATCGACGGGGAAGGACATGAATACACTTTTAAATCCTCCGCCGGGAGGGGCACGAATCGGATTCTATCCTTTGAAAGCGCTTACTTTGCCGGGACCGGGGACTTGACCCTGGCTCTGGACGGCATTTATACACTGCCTCTGTCAGAGACTTACTTCATCATTGACATTGATAACGAAACAGTTTTGGATGACGGCGGTTACGGCATTGAATTTTTGGGCAAAAACTTGATCAGCTATGCCGGCGAGGGAGAGTATCTCGAGGTCTGGTTCAAACCTACAGACGAGGAGTATGAAGCGGCGGATAACAGATTCTTGTGGATAGATCACCGGGTTCATGATCTGTCGGGCAATCCCTATGACATAACTTTTCTTTCCACATGCGTAAACGATTGCAATCAATATGGGATAGGATTTGATGTGAGCAAGGAGGTGCCGGCCGCGGTCAAGGTAAAAATTACCGGTATATCCAAGGGTATCATGAAGCCGCTGCGAATTAAGCTGAACTAACAGGTTTATGTTTAAAAATCACCCCGGCCCCCCTTTTTCAAAGGGGGGAGTATATTTGAGTCTTTATCAAAGGGGGGAGTTATTTTGAGTCTTTTTCCAAAGGGAGGAGTTATTTTGAGTCTTTTTCAAAGGGAGGAGTATAGAGAGTAATAAGCCGTG
>JAAZHP010000189.1 GCA_012510625.1 Bacillota bacterium | reverse complement strand
TCGAGGATGCTTACGAGGCCATCTATAATGGCGGACTCAAGGTCTTTACCACTATGAACACAGATTACCAGTCTCACCTGGAAGATGTGCTCAACCGTCCAGGACTTTACCCCCAGACTATCTACATCAACATGACCAAACTGCGCGAGGCGGTCAATGCCAACAACGGCCGGCTGCCCTCCGATTATCCGAATGCGTATATTGACGAAGAAAACGGGATCCCCCAACCGCAGTCGGCGCTGGTGCTGGCCGACCCGAAAAGCGGTGAGGTGCTGGCCCTCGGAGGCGGCCGGGAATACAGCAAAAACCGGAATGAACTGCTGCGCTATCTCAGCCCGCGCCAGCCCGGTTCGTCTATCAAACCGGTGATTGCCTACTGCAGCGCTTTTGAAAGAGGTCTTTTGGGGGCCGGCTCGGTGCTGGACGATTCTCCTCTAATTGGACCGCAGGGCTGGCGCCCGGAAAACTATGCCGGCAATTTCCTCGGCATGGTCACTGTCCGCCGGGCCCTCTCCTGGTCGTACAATATTCCGGCGATCAGAGCTTACACGGAACACACCGGACTGCAAGAAGGAGCAGAAAAAGCCTACCGGATGGGCCTTAATACCTACAACCCTCAAGAAAGTGTACCGCTGCCAAGCTGGGCAATCGGATCCCGTGAAGTGACCGCACTGGACATGGCCCGGGCCTACAGTGTCTTTGCCAATAACGGGATCAGGATGAATCTTCATACCGTGCGGCGAATTGAAGATCGCAACGGCAATGTTATCTACGAGCATGAGGCCGAGCCGGAACAGGTGTTGTCTCGCGAAGCAGTCTTTATCACCAACAGCATCCTGCAGGACGTAGTCACCTCGACCACCGCCCGGGGCCTCTCGGGGCTGGGGCGGCCCCTCGCCGCCAAAACCGGGACCACCGATGACGCCCGGGATATCTACCTGGCGACCTATGCGCCGAACCTGGTCGCTACTTTCTGGATGGGCTACGACATTAAAGATATGGGAAAGATAACCAGCGGGTGGAATTGGTCCTCCGGTCTAATGCGCGAAGTCTTTACAGAGGTTTTCAAGACCCTGCCCCGGGAAAACTTTCCTGCTTCGCCTGAAGGGGTGGTCCGAGTGGAGGTATGCACAAAGTCCGGCCTCCGGCCCACCGAGCTCTGCCGCGAAGCGGGAACCGTGGGGGCCGATTATTTCCTGAGAAATCATGTACCGCGGTTAACCTGTGACCTGCATGTCGAGGTAGAAATCTGCGAGGCCTCGGGGCTCCTGGCCGGGGAGCACTGCCCCCCCGATCAGGTTGTTAAAGAGATACGTTTTAACCGGCCGGAGTTTATTGTCACCGACGGAGGATGGCCCAGAGGAGCCGGGCGAAAGCCGCTTGATGCCGAGGAAATGCCGCCCGAGGAGACCTGTGATATCCACTTTGAATTCCCTGCAGTATTTTTATATTTTACCGCTTCGACCACCGCTGGAAGGCATGTCCTTTTAACCTGGGAATATAGCGGCGAAGCGCCGAAAGAGTTTCACCTTTACCGCCAAACTAAAAACAATAACGGCGATGAAGCAGAGCTAATTAAAAAGCTGGGTAAAAATGCGAACTCCCATCATGACAGAAACGTACCGCCCGGAACATATATTTATACTCTCTATGCCGTTGACAAACATGGCAACCGTTCCCAGCCGGCGGTGGTAGAGGTAACCTTGCATGAACATCAGCCACAGCTGCCGGGGAAGCCGGAGATTAGGGAGTGGAACGTTGAAACCGACGATAGTGGCTATAAAGTAACAATCAAATGGGATTACGAAGGCAGCCCGGTGGATTGGTTCAGGGTTTACCGGGACGGCAGGCTTATACATACTGTAAACACTTCAGAAGATGACCGCCGTGAATATACTGATACGAATCTAGAACCGGATACCTACAGGTATCAGATCGAGGCGGAAAATGACGACGGAATTTCGAAGTCAGATGAAGTGAAAATTACGATAAAAGATGAAGAGCCTTCCGGGAAATCCGGAGATGGCCATTTCTTTGGCGGGAGCCTCTTAGACCGCCTGCGCGGCTTCCTCTCCGCATCTTTCTGGCGCCTCACCATTTAGAGGTGAGAAGTTAGAAGTGAGACGTATCTCCCGGGGTATACGGGTATAATATGCCGGGATTGTTGTAGGAGGCTGTCCCAAAAGGGCGGCCCCTTTTTTGTCATGCAGCAGCCTTGTTTTGAGATCCTTCGCTTCGCTCGGGATGACATGAAGGGGCGGGCTTCCATTCCCGCACGGTGTATTAAACCTAAACGAATTTGGAGACAGCCCCAACCTTTGAGAGGCGAGAAGTGAGAAGTTGGAAGTGAGAGATATCTGCCGGGGTATAAGGAAAAAATAAATAAAGAGTCCCCGAAATTATGTTGGCGGGGGAGCGCTCCAGATGTATCCATTTTCCTCCCGCCGCCGGAGGCATTTGTCCGGTGGCAGGTTATAGAGGGCTTGCACGATCCGGGTTGCCGGCTGCTGGTAAGCGCCGCAGCTGCCGCCGTAAAGTCGCCGCCCTTCCTTTTCCAGCTCTCGCCACCTCTGAGGAAACTCCATCCGGAATTCCTGCACCAGCTGCCCGGTGGTTTTAAAAACTCCCGGCTCCAGCAGCGTTAAAAGAAGCTCTTCCAGTTCGCGGCTCGCCAAGGTTTAAATCCCCCTAAATCCCCCTTTAAAAAGGGGACTTAAAATTTACCGGCTGTTTCCGGGGGCGCCAACAAGGCTAACAATAGTCACGCCGCTGCCGCCTTCCGCAGCGCCGCCGCTGCGCTGCGATTTCACCAGGGGGTGCTCGCGCAGGTAGGCGCGCAGCCCTTCCTTCAGCTTCCCCGTCCCCTTGCCGTGGATCACCGTGACCTGCCCCAGCCCGGCCCATAGCGCATCATCGAGAAGCTTATCCACCAGCGGGATCGCCTCTTCCACAGTTTTGCCGTGCAAGTTAATCTCTGAACGAATATCGAGCTCTTTCTGAATCGTGTAGCTGCTCCGCTGCGGCAACCCGGCTTCCTCCGGACGGCCCTGGCCCTCCCAGCGGCGGAGCTCGCTTTGCGGCAGCTGCACCCGCATAGTGCCCACCTGCACCAGCGCTTCATCACCGGAGAGGGAGAGGATCTCTCCTTTCTGCCGCAGGCTCTGCACGTAAACTGTTTTTCCCACGGCCAGCTCGGCGGCAGGCAGAACGGGAGCCTCCTCCACTTCAAATTCGGACTCGATCTCGCGGCGCAATTGATGCAGCTCGCGGCGCAGCTCTTCAGCCTTTTCCACAGCCTCCCTGCCGCCTCCGGCCGCATGCAGCCGCCGCAGCTCGCGGATAAGCCCCTCTGTCGTCGACCTGGCCCGCCGGACCAGGGCGCGGGCTTCGGCGCGCGCCTCTCCGATAATCTTTTCCCGCTTCGTGCGCAGCTTCGCGCGCTCATCTTCCAGTTCGCGCCGCAGCGATGCCGCTCGCTCCCGCTCCAGGGAGATCTCATCGCTCTCCCGGGCCAGCCGCTGCCGCTCCCCCACCAGGCTGGCAATAACCGCTTCAATATCCTCGTGCCCCCGCGTTAGATAGCTCCTCGCTTCGGCAAGCACTTCCGGGGGCAGGCCCAGCTTCTCGGCGATAACCAGGGCGTTGCTCCGCCCGGGAATCCCCTGCAGCAGCCGGTAGGTCGGGGCCAGCGTCTCCTCGTCAAATTCCATGGCCGCGTTTTGCATCCCCTCCTGCGCCTGGGCAAAGAGCTTTAGCTCATTGATATGAGTTGTCGCCACAGTGAGCCCGCCCCTGCGGGCCAGCGCAGAGAGAAGGGCCATGGCCAGGGAGGCTCCCTCAGAGGGATCAGTGCCCGCTCCCAGTTCATCAAAAAGGGCCAGCGACGCGGAACCATGCTGCTCCAGGATAGAGATAATATTTTTTAAATGCCCCGAAAAGGTGCTCAGCGACTGCTCTATGCTCTGCTCATCGCCGATATCGGCGCGAATGGAATCAAAAACATAAAGCAGGCTGCTGCGCTCCGCGGGGATATGCAGGCCGCTCTGGGCCATCACCGCCAGCAGGCCAATTGTTTTCAGCGTAACCGTCTTCCCGCCGGTGTTGGGGCCGGTAATCACCAGGACACGGCATCTTTCATCCATGGAGACAGTCAGCGGGACCGCCGCCGCTCCAAGAAGAGGGTGCCGCGCCTGCTCCAGGTAAAGCTGCGGTTTGTAGTCAAGCAGCAGCTGCGGCGGGGCCGCGTTCTGTTCGAGGCTAAGCCGGCCGCGGGCGAAGATCAGGTCCAGCCGGCCGTAGAGAGCGCAGTCGCTGCGCAGGGCGGCGCCAAATTCCGCCACCCGGCTGCTGAGCAGCCTTAAAATGCGCTCGATTTCCCGGGCAATCTCATTTTGCACTCCGGAAAGCTCATTCTGCAGCTGCACCACCGGCAGCGGCTCGATAAAGAGAGTGGCCCCGCTGGCCGATTGGTCATGCACCACGCCGCTGATCTGCTGGCGGAACTCCTGCTTTACCGGAAGGACAAAGCGATTGCCGCGGATGGTAATGAGCGGCTCCTGCAGCAGCCGCCGCTGCGCGGGGTTCCGCAGGTAGGAATCCATTTTCTCGCGGATCGCCTCCTGAAGCCGCCCTTCGCGGCGGCGCAGCGAAGCCAGCTCGGGAGAAGCGCTGTCGAGGACCTGCCCGTCAGGGTCAATGGAGCGATCCAGCTCGCGGCCCAGGCCGCCGCAGCCGTCCATCAAATTGGCCAGCCCGGCCAGGAGAGGGTAAATTTCGGCATTCTTGCCGTCCTTAAAAAAGCGACGGCATCGCTCTACCCCCCTGATCAGCCTGCCTACTGCGGCCAGTTCGCCTCCTTGGAGCAGGCCGCCTTTTTCAGAGCGCGTTACCAGGGGAGCGATATCATCAACGTTTGCCGGCGTAAAAGATCCTTTAGTGCAGAGCAGCCGCCCTTCCCCCGTTTCCAGCAGGAGCCGCTCCACCACCGCCCGGTCTGCGGTGGGCAGCAGCGATTCCGCCGCCTGCCGCCCCATGGGGGTAACTGTCAGAGCGGCCAGCCTCCGCCTGATGGCATCGAACTCAAGCGATTTTATTTCCCGGTCGGTGATCACATTTTGCATGTCCACCCGGCTATCTCCTTGAAACATACTTATTATCTTTAATATAAAAGCGAAGAAGTTTATCCGCCGCCCGGTTAATCCCGATCCGGGGCGCCCTGGCCACCTCTTCCTCCTTAACTGCAGCGCCGGCGGCGATCCACAGCGGGGGGCGGCGCAGATCATGTTCATTGAGAGATCTGTCGATGGCCAGGGTCTGACAAAGCCTGCCCGGCCCCCCGGCCAGGTGCAGCGCTCCTTTGCCATCGCCGCGGCGCTTTTGCATCAGCTCAATCCCGTAAAGCGGCTCCAGAGCCCGCACCAGGACCGCTTCACCGCTGCCGGCCGGGCCGGTAACCACGTTAAAGCAGTAATGAATGCCGTAAATTAGGTAGATATAGGCCCGCCCGGGAGGGCCGAACATGGCCGCGTTGCGCCTGGTCTTCCCGCGGGAGGCGTGGCAGGCAGGATCGTCCCTGCTCAAATATGCTTCAGTTTCGACGATTATTCCCGCGGCAAGGCCTTCAGGCGTCTCGCGGCAGAGTATCTGCCCCAGCAGGGCGCGGGCTGCGCTTACAGTATCGTGTTCCCGGTAAAATGAAGCCTCCAGGGGCAGCAAAGCCAGCAACGATAGCTCATCCTCTCAAGCGGCGTTTCCGGCTTAAGGCTTCCCGCAGCTGCTCCAGGGGCAGGGTATTAAGAATGTCTCCGGCCTCAAGCCAGCCGCGCCGCGCCGCCGTTACTCCATAAATCATATCGTTCATCGTAGCCGTGGAATGGGCGTCGGTGTTGACCAGCAGGGGCACTCCTTTACTGCGGGCCAGCCGGTGGTATCTTTCGGAGAGATCGAGCCGCTGCGGCGAAGCATTGATTTCAAGAATAGTGCCCGTCTCCGCCGCCTTAGCGATCAACCGCTCCACGTCTACTTCGTAACCGCCGCGGCTGCCGATGAGGCGGCCGGTGGGATGGCCGATTACCTGCACTGAAGGGTGCTCCATGGCCCGGCAGATCCGGGCGGTCATTTCGTCGCGCCCCTGCCGGAAATTGCTGTGCACCGAAGCAATGACCACATCGAGCTCGTCAAGGATATCGCCGGGCAGATCCAGGCTGCCGTCGGAGTGAATATCCACCTCCGCACCCGTAAATATGTAGCAGCCGCCGTTTTGCCGCAGCTCTTTAATCCGCTCCAGCTGCCGGGCCAGCTGCTCCAGGGAAAGGCCTCCGGCGATCTTTAGCGAAGGAGAGTGATCCGTAATGGCGATATATTCGTAGCCCATCCTCCCGGCGGCAGCGTGAATCTCTTCAAGGGTGGCATTGCCGTCGCTCCAGCTGCTGTGCAGGTGGAGGTCACCCCGGATCTGAGAAATTTCAACCAGGCGGGGCAGCTTTCCGGCGGCCGCTCTCTCCAGCGCTGCGCGCCCTTCCCTTAATTCAGGCGGGATAAAGGGCAGTCCCAGGGCCCGGTATAAGTCCTCTTCCTCTTGCAGCTCCTCCCGGCGCCCCTTTTTCACCAGTGCGGCGCCGCTTAGCTGAAAGCCCGCCTCTACCGCGTATGCCTGAAGCTGCTCCCAGTGCCCCTGCGAGCCGGTCAACTCGGCAAGGCGGGTAGGATATTCTTCAACTGGGCAAGTCACTATTCGGACGGGCATCCCCACCAGGGTGTCGAGATTAAAATCTCCGCCGGCAGATTCCAGGCTGCCAACCCCGGGCAGCTGCAGGAGCTGCTCCGCCAGGAGTTCCCGCGATCGCTCCTTTAGCGCCGCCACGACAGCCACTTCCGAAGCGGTCTCCGTGCCGCGCCGGACCTCGCCGGCGGGTGAGCAGCAAATAACAAAAGGCAGCTGCGCCAGGAAATCATGCAGCTGCTCCGCCAGGGGAAGAGCCACGCCGCGGTGAAAGCGCTCCGGCTCGCCCGCCCGGTGAGAGAAGAATTCAAGCACCTTGTCCTGAAGCGCCTTCCCCAATCCGGGCAGCTCCGCTATCTTGCCGCGCCGCGCCGCCTCTTCCAGCTGCTCCAGCTTTTCCAGCTTTAGCTCCTGGACCAGCTTCCCCGCAGTTCTGTAGCCCACGCCGGGAATGGAAAAGAGGGTCAACAGCTCCGGCGAAATCTCCTTTTCAAGCCGGGCCAGGAAGACGCTCTGCCCGGTGGCTACCAGCTCCTTGATTTTCAAGGAGAGCGCCTTACCGATTCCGGGGAGTTCATCAAGGCGCTTCTCTTCGATTATCTTAGACAGGGGCTCGGGCAGGCGGATCACCTGCCGTGCCGCCTGGCTGTAAGCCCTTACTTTAAAACTGTTTTCTCCCTTTAAAGCCAGCAGCCCGGCCATCCTCTCCAGGGCTGCGGCAACTTCCCAGTTGTCCAAATTCCGTCAAGCGTCCTTTCTCAAACCCCTCCGCCGGCCCGGTTGCCCAGGAGAAAATCAATTAATATCTTTTTGCAAGCGGCAAAAGCCGGCGGCAGGTATTGTGCCAGATATCCTGCAATCACAGAGCCGTCAAGTGCATCGTTCAGAAAGGGTACCGGCAACAGCGACACTGCGTTGATAATGGCAAAATTGACCAGCAGTCCGATTAGCAGGCCCAGCAGGGCTCCACCCAACCGGTTAAAAAATCCGATAACCGGAATCTTGTTTGCCGCGGTGAGCCAGTGGAGCAGCAGCCGGAAAAGAATCAGCAGGACGGCCAGGAGCGCCAGAAAAGTTATGGCTCCTCCCGCCAGATCCATCATTTCTTGGTGTGTCAGGGTCACCCCGACGCGCTGCAATACTTCCTCATAAGGCATGAAATATTCAGGTTTCAGAAAAGCGGTGCAATAACCGCTCAGGTAGCGGCTGCCTAAAAAAGCCAGGGCCAGGGCAATAATAAATCCAAAGAGGTTGAAAATCTGTTTCAGCGCTCCCTGGATCAGCCCCCCGATAAAATAGAAAGCGGCAATTCCGATGAGCAGAAAATCAAACCAATTCATCTTCTCCCTCCCTCTCCTTGTCTTCAATATCAAAGCGGGGGTAGTCATGTTTTGCTTTCAACAGTTCGTCAGCCAGGTTGAGCGCCGCCAGGACAGCAATTTTATATCCGCTCAACTGCCTGTTTTTCTCCGCCAGGGAGCGCATCAGCCGGTCAACATGCCGGGCAGCTTCTTCCAGCGATTCCGGCGAACTGCTTCCCCTGATGGTATATTCATCTCCCATTATGGTTACCGTTACCCGGTTTTTTGGCCTGGTATCCACAAATATACTTCCTCCTGCCCGGCAGCCGCGTTTTGCTCATCTATTTCGTGAAAAGTCCCCGATATCCTGCCGCCTAGCGGCGCAGCTCCGCTCCCAGCCTGGAAAGAGCAGCTTCTATATTCCCATGGGCGGCATTGATTTCAGCTTCGGTTAGCGTCCGGCCGGGATGGCGGTAGGTAATGGTAAAGGCGAGGCTGCGACAGCCCGCCGGAATTTGCGCTCCCTCATAGAGGTCAAAGAGGGCCACCCGCTCCACCAGGCCGCCGCCCGCTTCATAAATGCAGCGCTCCAGCTTGCCGGCAGGCAGTGACCGGGGAACAAGCACGGCGATATCCCGCAGCCCGGCAGGATAGCGGGGCAGCGGGGCCACGCGCGGCAGGGGGTCAGCCCTCTCGATGAGCAGCTCCAGGTCCAGCTCGGCAACCGCGGCCGGCTGCGGGTAATCCCACTTTTCAGCCAGCTGCGGCCGCAGTTCGCCCAGGAAGCCCGCTTCTTCTCCTCCAATCATAATCACGGCGGCCCGGGTGGGATGGAAAAAGGGCAGCTTCGCCGGGAGATACTGAACCTCCTCTATTCCAAAGCGATGCAGGAGGGCTTCGACAGCCCCCTTCGCCACGAAGAAGCCGGCAGGCTGCGAGGAGCTATACCAGTTCGCTTCGGGAAACCGGCCGGTAGCTGCCAGAGAGAGGCGCAGCTTCTCCTGCGGCAGTTCTTCCAGGGGCAGCTGCCGCGGCAGGTAGACCGCCCCGATCTCAAAGAGAAGCTGATCCATTTCACGATGGTGAAAGTTATACTGCATCGTCTTCAAGAGGCCCGGCAGCAGGGTGGTGCGCATGATGCTCTGCTCTTCGGAAAGGGGATTCCGCAAGGGAATGGCATGGAGGCGGAAATCGCCTTCAGGCAGCCGCAGGCTGCGCAGCTCAGCGGGGCTGATAAAGGAATAGGTTATGATTTCAGTAAATCCGCAGGCAATTAATGTATCCCGGGCCAGGCATTGCAGCCTCTCCGGCAGCTCTTCGCGGCTTTCCAGCATTTCGCCGCGCGGCAGGGTTGCCGGGATCTTGTCGTAGCCGTAAAGGCGGGCCACCTCTTCAACCACATCCTCTTCCAGGAAGATGTCGCCGCGCCGGAGCGGCACCGTCACCTCAAGGCTGCGTCCCGCCGGTTTCACGGTAAAAGCGAGCCGGCGCAGGATATGGCTTACCTCTTCCGCCGGTATCTTCATGCCGAGAATCTCGTTGATCCGGTGCGGGCGCACCGTTACCCGGCGGGGTTCAGCAGGTGCGGGATAGCTGTCGATCAGCCCGCGGAGCACCTTCCCGCCGGCCAGTTCCGCCATCAGCAGCGCCGCCCGCCCGGAGGCTTCCGCCACCCATTCGGGATTTACCCCCCGCTCAAAACGCTGTGATGCCTCGGAGGGGATACCGTAGCGGCGGGCCATGCGCCGGATACTGACCGGGTTGAAGAGCGCCGCCTCGAGCAAAACTGTTCTGGTGGAAGGGTTGATCTCCGTGCTCTCGCCGCCCATGACTCCACCCAGGGCCACCGGGCCTGAGGTATCGGCGATAACCACGACCTCTTCATTAAGAGAGCGTTCCACCCCATCGAGAGTAACCAGGCTTTCACCGGGTTGGCCCCGGCGGACAATAATCCTGCCGCCCCGGATCAGGTGAAAGTCAAAGGCATGCAGCGGTTGGCCGTACTCCCACATCACGTAGTTGGTGATATCGACAATATTGCTGATGGGGCGCAGGCCGGCCTTAAGCAGGCACAGCTGCATCCAGAGAGGCGATGATCCCACGGCAATATCCTCGATCAGCCGCGCCGTGTAGCGGGAGCATAACGAGGGCGCCTGCACTTCCACCCGCAGCGCTTCTGATGTAAGCTCTTCCCTTTCCGGCGGCGCCGCCGGCGGATGCTTCACCGCGGCGCCGGTCAGCGCAGCCACCTCGTAAGCTATCCCCAGCAGTCCGAGGCAGTCAGCCCGGTTCGGGGTTAGATCCAGGACCAGGATCCGGTCGTCCAACCCTAAGGCTTCGCCGAGAGGAAGCCCCGTTCTGGTATCAGCGTCGAGAATAAGAATACCGTCGGGCGATCCCAGCTCCAGGCCCAGCTCCTCTCCCGAGCAGAGCATTCCTTCGGAAATTACGCCGTAGAGTTCCGCCGCTTCAATACGGCCTCTTCCCGGCAGCACGGCCCCGGGAAGGGCCAGGGGCACCTTCTGCCCGGCGGCAATATTGGGGGCGCCGCAGACTATGTTTAGCAACCTGCCGCTCCCGGGATCGACTCCGGCAACCGAAAGCCTGCTGTTATGGGGGTGGGGCGCCAGCGTGGCAATCTCTCCCACCACCACGCGGGCCGGTATTTCAGCAAACCGTTCCACCGCTTCAACCTCGATGCCGGCATGAGTCAAGCTCTCTGCCAGTTCCTCCGGTGAAAGCTCCAGGTCGATATATTCTTTCAACCAGTTGTAAGGAATGCGCATTTCTGTCAGACCTCCTCCGAAATGGAAACTCTAACTCGGCCGCGAAAAGTAGAATCATGCCCCCAGCTCCATTGCTTCGCTTTCCTGCCGGGAGCTTCCCTCGAGCTCGCTCTCAGGATAAACCTTCGGCTTCAACGGGCGGGGATGGAACCCCGCCCCTAGGTCCGGGATGACAGCAGGGGGAGCTTTCACAGCCCGGGACCTAGCGAAACTGTCTTAAGAAGCGCAGATCATTGGAAAAAAGAAGACGGATATCGTCTATGCCGTATTTAAGCATGGCGATACGTTCGACCCCCATCCCGAAGGCAAAGCCGGTCACATCTTCGGGATCGTAGCCGCTCACCTCGAGCACCCGGGGGTGAACCATGCCGCAGCCGAGAATCTCCAGCCAGCCGGAATGGCCGCAGGTCCGGCAGCCTTCCCCTCCGCAGATGATGCAGGCAATATCAACCTCGGCGCTCGGCTCGGTAAAGGGAAAGAAACTGGGCCGCAGGCGAATGCGCTGTTCAGGGCCGAACATTTCCCGGGCAAAGAGCAGCAGCGTCCCCTTGAGGTCGGCAAAGGTAACCCCGCGATCAACCGCCAGTCCCTCAACCTGGTGGAACATGGGCGAGTGAGTGGCATCATCGTCGCGGCGGTAGACCTTGCCAGGGGCGATGATTCGCACCGGCAGGCGCGGCGCCGTCAGCTCCATGGTCCGTACCTGCACGGGCGAGGTATGCGTGCGCAGAAGTATCTGCGGCGTAAAATAAAAAGAGTCCTGCATATCCCTGGCCGGATGATCTGCAGGGAGGTTTAAGGCCTCGAAATTGTAATATTCGCTCTCAATTTCCGGCCCCCGCGCCACCTGGAAACCGAGGCCGGTAAAAATGGCGGTGATCTCTTCAAGCACCAGGGTAAGAGGGTGTTTGCGCCCCAGCTTGAACGGAGCTCCGGGCAGGGTCACATCAATCCGCTCTTCTTCCAAGCGGGCTGCCGCGGCCGCTTCTCTTAACTCTTCTTCTTTGCAGCCAAGCAGCTCCTCAATCTTTTTCCTGAGATTGTTGGCCTTCCGGCCGGCAGCCGGCCGCTGCTCCGGATCCAGTTCTCCCATCCGGCGCAGCAGCGCCGTAAGCGCTCCCTTCTTGCCAAGATAGCGCACCCGCAGTTCTTTTAAAGCTTCCATGTCTTGCGCTGCCTTGATCTCGTGGAGAGCTTCTTCTTCCAGTTGAGCAATCCTATCGAGCAACCCTCTACCGCTCCTTTCATTTTTTCTTTAAAAAAAAGCTCTCGCCATGAGGGACGAAAGCTTTCCTTCCGCGGTACCACCCGCCTTAGCCGTAAACGGCTCCGCTCAAATCGATAACGGGATGACCCGTCGCAGGCCTACAGGGCCTAAACAGGCCGTTCAGCCGGAAGCTCCGGAGCGAACTTCAGCGGGTAGCGCCGGACAAGGCTTGCAGTCGCGGCCCCGTCTCCCTGGGCGGCCCTCCGGCCCGCCTACTCCTCTCCTTCATCGCGCTGGCAAATATTTTAAGTGAATTATAGCACACCCTCCACTCAAAGACAACAAGCGCCGGCACGGC
>JAAZHP010000188.1 GCA_012510625.1 Bacillota bacterium | reverse complement strand
GCCTCCACCAGGGTTACTTCGCGAGTGCCGCGGTTCAGCAGACGCAGCAGCGTCTCCGGCGTTTCGGCTTCGTATTCCATCAAGAACTTCAGCGCCGCCGCATCGAGGGTCCCCATTGAGGCGACGGTCAGTGCCGTCTCGCAGCCCACCGAACCTCCGCCGGCGATGACGACCCGCATGCCCGGGATGACCGCACCCTGCAGGATTTCCCTGGCGTCAAAGACTTTATCAGCGGCTTCGGCGGCAACTGGAAAAGGCGCCGGGGCAGGGCGCGACCCCGTGGCGACGATCACGGCATCGGCTCCAAAATCGAGGATATCTTCAACCGTGGCAGCGCGGTTAAGGATCACCTCCACGCCGGCCGCGGCCAGCTCGTGCCGGTAAAAATCGAGCAGGGTACTAAATTCTTCTTTTCCCGGTGGCCTGGAAGCGAGATGCAGCTGACCGCCCAGGCGCTCTCCCTTTTCCCATAAGGTGACCCGGTGTCCCCGCAGCGCCGCCGTTAGGGCCGCCTCCAGCCCCGCCGGGCCGCTGCCCACAACAAGCACCTTCTTTTGCATGCGGGCCGGGGCGATCTCGATTTTGCCTTCCTGCCCGGCCAGGGGGTTTACCGTGCAGTGCACCTCCTGCAGGGTAAAGACCGCGTCAAGGCAGCCCTGGTTGCAGGCAATGCAGCGGCGGATGGAGCTTTCCCTGCCGCCGGCGGCTTTAAGCGGCAAATCGGGATCGGCAATGAGGGCGCGCCCCATGCAGACCATGTCGGCGCAGCCGTCGGCCAGGATTTGCTCCGCTACATCCGGATCGTTGATCCGGTTGGCGGCGATTACCGGGATGCCAACGTTTTCTTTCACTCCGCGGGCCAGGTAGGCGAAAGCGCCGCGGGGCAGATGGCCGGTAATCTGGGGAATACGCGATTCATGCCAGCCCCCGGTAACGTCGAAGCAGTCGGCGCCGGCGGCTTCCAGCGCCGCGGCAAAGCGGACGGCTTCGCTGTTGGTATTGCCGCCGGGGACAAAGTCGTGCCCCGAAAGCCGGACCAGGATCGTGAAATCGTTTCCGACCCGCTCTCTCACCCGCTTGACCACCTCCACGCCGAAGCGGCAGCGGTTGGCAAAGGAACCGCCGTAGGCGTCGTTCCTGCGATTGGTTACGGGGGAAAGAAACTGGCAGATCAGGTACCCGGCGCTGGCGATGATCTCGACCGCGTCAAAACCGGCTTTCTTTGCGCGCAGCGCCGCCGCCGCGAAGCTCTCGATGGCATTTTCGATATCCTGTGCCGTCATCTCGCGGGGAGTCTCCCTGGTCAGGCCTGAAGTGATCGCCGAGGGAGCAAAGGGCTCCTCTTCGGTAAAGGCCCGGTAAGCATAGCCGCCGGCATGGTAAAGCTGGGCCGCCACCTTTGCGCCGGCTCCCTTGACGGCGCCAGCAAGCTGCTGCAGCCCGGGAATATATTTATCATCGTGCAGCCCGATCATCAGCGGTCCGCCGCCGGCCCGGTCAATACTGCAGCCCCCCACTATTATCAAGGCCGCCCCGCCGCGGGCCCTTCTTTCATAATAATGGATTAGCTTTTCGTTTACGAAACCTTCAGGAGAGTAATTGTGATGCAGGGCCGGCATGCAGATCCGGTTTTTCAACTCCATGCTGCCCACTTGAATCGGTTTAAACAGCATTGATAAACGCCTCCCTTGCATGGATCAATATTAAATATATTTTATTTCTTCAAAAAAGATAAAAGGCCTTTTTGAAATTTCAATCAAATCAATGGAACTGCAGGAAAGAGGGGCCAAGAGAAAGAACTGATCTTCATAATGCGGTTAAGGAGTGTCCGGCCCCAATGATCTCAGGACGCGACGGCCCGGATATATTGCTTTGCGATCTTGACGCTTTTTTCGCCTCGGTGGAGCAGCGCGACAATCCGCAGTACCGCGGCCTGCCGGTTATTGTGGGTGGCAGCCCCGCTTCACGGGGCGTAGTTTCCACCTGTTCATACGAAGCGCGCAAATTCGGCGTCCGGTCGGCTATGCCTACAGCCAGGGCTCTGCAGCTTTGCCCTGAGGCCGTATTTCTACCCGGCGACATGGCCCGCTACCGCCGCGTCTCCGAACAGGTTTTTGCCATTTACGGCCGCTTTACCCCGGAAATGGAAATTGTCTCCATTGATGAAGCCTACCTGGGCTTTCCTGCCGGCAAAGGCGAGGCGGCAGCCAAAGAGATACACCGGGTTGTGCGAGAAGAGCTTATGTTACCGCTGACCATCGGCGTATCGCGGAACAAGCTCCTGGCCAAGATCGCCTCTGAAATGGCCAAGCCAAACCGGGTGGGGACGCTCTGGCCGGAAGATGTTCCCGCGCTGCTTTGGCCCCGGACTCTGGAGATGCTGCCCGGCCTGGGACCGGCATCGGTGCGGAAGTTAAACCGGATCGGAATTAGCACTATCGGACAGCTGGCCGCCGCGCCGCTCGATTTGCTTCAAAAATATTTCGGCAACAGCGCCACTGTAGTACAGCGCAGCGCCCGCGGTATTGACGATCGTCCCCTGGAGACTATTCACAAAGTAAAATCAATTTCTGAAGAGAAAACATTCTCAAAAGACCTGGCCGATGAAAAGGCCATCCGGGCTGTTCTCATGGCCCAGGCTGAGAACCTGGGTTACCGCTTGAGGTCGGGAGGACTGCTTGCCCGTACGGTTTCCTTGAAGCTGCGATTCTCCGACTTCAGGACAATCACCCGCGATCGGACGCTGCCTGCTCCTACGGACAGCGACCTGGAGATTTACCAAACCGCCCGAGAACTTTTTGCCCTGCATAAGGGACGTCCACCCTGGCGGCTGGTGGGGCTGCGGGTTGCCGGATTGGGCTCGGGGCAGCAGCTCGCGTTATTTGATTCCTCGGGCACTGCTAAGAAAGAAGAAGACCTGGCCCAGGTGCGGGACCGTCTCCGCGAAAAGTACGGTGGCGCCGTTTTATACCGCGCCCGGAGCCTGCTCAAGCCGAAGCGTAAAAAAGATTAGAAAGGGGTATTAACCCGTCCCCATAGGGGAAACCCAAATTAAAGATTGTACTAAAGGCGGGGAGGGGATGGAATCCCGACCCTACACGTTCACCTCCGGCTTCCGGCCTCCAAAATGTGATGGCTGTCCTATCTGGGTAAAATTATGAACAGGAGCAGGAATTCGCGCATTTAACTTGAAACTTAATATTAGGCAGATAATTGTTAATATTTCACCCATACAACATCATCACCATCTTCATGAAGGGCAGCCATGGGTCAAATGAGACAGGAGGCTGAACTGTGAAGGAAAACCCGCTCAATTCTTTAATGAATCCGCGCTCCATTGCCACGGTGGGCGCAGGAAACAACCCCACAAAAATGGGTACAATCCAGGCTTTGAGCATTGTCAAGGACGGATACCGAGGAAAATTCTACCCCATTCATCCGTCGGAGCAGACAGTGCTCGGCCACAAGGCTTACCCGTCTGTATTTGAACTTCCCGAAACGCCTGACCTGGCCATTTTTATTGTGCCCACGGACCAGGTAATCGGCCTGATGGAGGACTTCGGCAAGATCGGGACGAGACGGGCGGTGGTGATCACCGCCGGCTTCCGGGAAACAGGCAGCGCGGGACAGGAACTGGAAGAGCAGCTTAAAGAGTGTGCCCGCCGTTACGGGATTCGTTTCCTCGGGCCCAACTGCATCGGCCTGCTCAACAGCGCCATCTCGCTTAATGTTACGGTCATGCCCCTGGAAGGCCCTCCGGGGTTGCTGGGGATGGCCTCGCAAAGCGGCACCTATGTCACCCAGACGCTCCCCTATCTGAAAAAAAGGGGAATCCGCTTCAGCAAGGCGATTAGCCTGGGCAACGAGGCTGACATCGATATCAATGATGCCCTGGCCTACCTGGGAGAAGATGAACAGACAAAGGCGATCGCCCTCTATATTGAAGGGCTCAAGGACCCGGCACGCTTTCTGCAGATTGCCCGTGAAATTACGCCGCGCAAACCGGTGATTGCCCAGTATGTGGGCGGCACCGCTGCCGGTGCGCGCGCCGGCTCCAGCCATACCGGGGCCATGGCCGGCCCGGATCATCTTTACGACGGGCTTTTTCAGCAAGCCGGAATTATAAGGGTCTACTCGGTGGAAGACCTTTACGGGCTGGGCTGGGCCCTGGCCACTCAGCCTCATCTGAAAGGGAAGAGGATTGGCGTGATCACCAATTCAGGCGGGCCGGGGACGGCAATCTCCGATACCTGCAACGCCGGGGGGCTGGAGGTGCCCATTTTTTCCAAGCGGCTCCAGGAACAGATCCGCCCGCATATCCCGCCCCACGGCGCCCGCGCCAACCCTGTGGATCTGACCTTTTTTCTCGATATCCAGGCCATCAGTGTGACCATTCCGGAACTGGTTATCCAAAGCGGCGAAGTTGACGGGATTGTCTTGCACGGGGCCATGGGCACCGGTTTTATGAATCAGATCTATACTCATGCCGGGGAGATGTTCGGCGTGCCCCGCGATGAGTTCCTGGAATCTTTCCGGGAAGATACCACCGCTGCCATGGAGCTGCCGAAAAAGTCTGGAGTTCCCTTCCTGGTCTCCTCCTTCTTTGATGAGAGTGATGATTTCACCACCGCATACCGGGAACATGGCATCCCTGTTTATGATGCACCGGAGAAAGCGGCCCGGGCCATGGTGGCTCTCTGGAAATACAGGCAGATCCGGGAGCGGCGCCTGGAAACCGCGCCGGCCCTGCCTCCCGCCGCCGGTGAAGCCGCGGCGCTGATTGCAGAGGCGGTAAAACGGGGTGTCCCTTTCCTCGATGAATTTGCCTCCAAAAAGGTGCTTGCCGCTTACGGCATCCCTATCGGTGCAGAAGAGTTGGCCCATACCGCGGAGGAGGCCGTTGAAACGGCCGGCAGGCTCGGATACCCGGTGGTCCTAAAGGGCTGCTCGGAAGAGTTTGCCCATAAGACCGGGCGCGGGCTGATCTATCTTAACCTGCCGGACGGGGCCGCCGTGCGCCGCAGCTTCAAGGCTATCCGGGAGGCGGCGGAAAAAGAGATCCCGGTGCTGGTGGCACGGATGGTCCGCGGCGAACGCGAGCTTGTCGCCGGAGCAATCCGGCAGCCGGGTTTCGGGCCCTGCGTCATGTTCGGCCTCGGCGGGATCTTCACCGAAGCGCTGCGGGATACTGTCTTCCGCCTGGCTCCTTTAAGCCGGCTCGATGCGCTGGAGATGCTTGAAGGAATCAGGGCTAAAGAGCTGCTCGGCGAATTCAGGGGGATGCCCGCCGTGGATCGCGAAGCCCTGGCCGGGATCCTTCAAAAATCCGGCAACCTTCTGCTGCTGCATCCTGAAATCAGGGAGATAGACCTCAACCCCATCATTATCGAGGGCTCCCGCCCCGTAGTCGTCGACGCCCTGATCACCTTTTAACGACTGGAAGCACATCGCACACAGCCGTAGGGGCGGGCTTCCATGCCCGCCCGCATGCCGGGCTTACACTCGAGCCTTGTATTTCGCAGGAACCTTCGT